>JAZRWL010000058.1:0-2997 GCA_045599685.1 Lachnospiraceae bacterium | reverse complement strand
GCTCACGATATCGCCCTCACGGATTATGCGGCGCTTGTCCGGTATCCCGTGTACGACCTCGTCGTTTACCGATACACAGATCGATGCGGGAAAACCGTTGTAATTCAGAAAATTCGGAATACCTCCGAGCTCGCGGATCTTTCTCTCTCCGATCCTGTCGATGTCCTTTGTAGACATCCCTGCGTGGATACTGGCTTCGAGCTCATCGAAGACGAGTGAAAGAAGCCTTCCGGACTCCCTCATCAGCTCGATCTCGGCCTGAGACTTAATGTATACCGCCATTACTCTTCACCCAGAGCCGAGACGATATCGGCGAAGACCTCGTCCATATGCTTCGTACCGTCGAAGGCAAGGAGCTTTCCCTTGTCGCCGTAATACTCGATAAGGGGCTGTGTCTGCTCGTGATATACGGCCAGACGCTTCGCTACAGTCTCGGGGACATCGTCATCCCTTATAATGAGTGCGGCTCCGCATCTGTCGCAGATACCTTCCTTCTTCGGAGGGTTGTTTACGATATGGAAGCTGTCGCCGCAGGCAGGACATACTCTCCTGCCGCCCATGCGCTCGAGGATCACATCATCGGGGACATCGATATCGATGACGGCGGTGATGTCCTCACCCTTTACCTTAAGAGCAGCCGTAAGGCTCTCTGCCTGAAGGATCGTGCGGGGAAAACCGTCCAGTATATAGCCGGCTTCACAATCGGGCTGACTCAGTCTGTCAGTGACAAGATCGAGCGTGACCTCATCAGGCACCAGACGGCCGGCGTCGATATAAGTCTTCGCCAGCCGACCGAGGGCAGTGCCCTGCTTGATATTGCTTCTGAAAATATCTCCCGTAGAGATATGGAGAATGTTGTATTTCTCTGAAAGCATGAGCGCCTGGGTGCCTTTTCCGGCACCAGGTGCTCCTAAGATGATCAATTTCATATTTTGATGCTCAGTCGTCAAGGAATCCCTTGTAATTACGAACAACCATCATTGATTCCACCTGCTGCAGTGTTTCAATGATAACACCTACGATAATGATCAGAGATGTACCAAAGAAGCAAAGTGCGTTGCCTACTCCGGTAAGTCCCGTCAGTACAATGGGGATCAGCGCGACTATCATGAGTCCGACTGCACCGATTATGACCACACGGTTGAGCACGGTCTTCAGATAATCGGAGGTGGGACGTCCGGGTCTGATGCCGGGGATGAAACCGCCCTGCTTCTTCATGTTATCCGCTATCTCGATCGGATTGAAGGTGATCGAGGTATAGAAATAAGCGAAGAAGATCAGCAGTCCGAGGTAAACGATCAGTCCGAGTGAATAGATGGGCTCGGAGGGATTGCACCAGCTGTTCTGTGACAGACCCTTGATGATATGCCCGCCCACCGTAGTGGGTTCAGTATAATTCACACCTGCGAAACTCGCGATGATCGCAGGGATGGAAAGCAGTGATGAGGCAAAGATAACAGGGATTACGCCCGCGGTATTGACCTTCATCGGGATATGGGAGGACTGGCCGCCCAGCATCTTTCTACCGGAAATACGCTTCGCATACTGTACGGGGATCCTTCTTTCACCGTCCTGCAGATAGATGACGAACACTACAAGGAAGAGGATCAGAGCGACAATGAGCAGGGCAATGAGAATGCCGAGCGCGATGTTCTGGCCCTTGATGAAGACCTGGTACATGGTCATCAGATCTGTAGGCAGACCGGAAATAATGTTCACGAGCAGCAGAATGGAGATTCCGTTGCCGATACCCCTGTCGGTGATCTCCTCACCGATCCACATCAGTAAAGTCGAACCGGCGGTCATGATGATTCCGACAAGAGCGACATTGTACCAGGTGTAATCGACGAGGTAATTCGATCCGAAGCCTATTGCCATCGACACTGACTGGATCAGAGCAAGGACGATAGTAAGATAACGGGTAAGCTGGTTAATAAACTTCTTGCCCTCCTCGCCTTCCTTCTGCATCTCTTCGAGCTTCGGGATAGCGATCGTAAGCAGCTGGACAATGATCGAGGATGTGATGTACGGTGAGATACTCAGCGCGAAGATCGACATAGTCGTGAACGAGTTGCCCGTGATCGTATTGAAGAAGTTGAAGGCGGACGCAGTCTGACTGGACCACCAGCTCTGCACGAAGGCTGCGTTGACACCCGGAGTGGGTATCTGGCAGCCTACGCGTACTACGGCGATCATAATAAGCGTAAATATAAGCTTCTTTCTGATCTCTGCAATACTGAAAGCATTTCGGAGAGTTTTGAACATTTTATACCTCCTCTGCGGTGCCTCCCAGCTCCTCGATCCGCGCCTTCGCTGCGGCACTGTAGGCATTGACCTTCACATTGAGCTTCTTGGTCAACTCACCGTTAGCAAGGATCTTGACGCCATCATAGGGGTTGTTGATGATGCCTTCGATAAGCAGAGACTCAACCGTGACTTCGGCTCCGTTATCAAAACGCTCAAGAGCGCTCATATCGACGGTAACGATATGCTTTGAATTGATATTGGTGAAGCCTCTCTTGGGCAGACGGCGGAACAGAGGCATCTGGCCGCCCTCGAAGCCGATACGGGGTGCTCCGCTGCGGGCCTTCTGACCCTTGTGGCCCTTACCGGCAGTCTTGCCGTTTCCTGAGCCATGGCCGCGGCCGCGACGGAAATCGTTGTGGGTGGAACCCTCAGCGGGTCTAAGGTTAAATAATTCCATACTGCGCCTCCTTATGCTTCCTCTACCTTTACAAGGTAGCTGACAGCCGAAACCATGCCGCGGACTGCGGGGTTGTCGGGGAGTTCAACTGTCTGATGCAGCTTCTTGAGTCCAAGGGCCGCAACTGTCTTCTTATGCTTGGGAACCGCACCGATAGGTGACTTAACTAAAGTTACGTGTAATTTTTCAGCCATTTTCGATTCCTCCTATCAATCCAGGATCTCGCTGACCGACTTACCGCGGTTCTTAGCGACCTCTTCAGGAGTCTTCAGAGACATCAGAGCCTCGAGGCA
>JAZRWL010000057.1:0-5131 GCA_045599685.1 Lachnospiraceae bacterium | reverse complement strand
GACCCATCGCCGATAACGCCGGCGGTCTGGCCGAATCCTGCCACCTGGACGAGAAGGTCCGCGTGATCACCGATAAGCTCGTCTCCGTCGGCAACACCACCGCTGCTATCGGCAAGGGCTTCGCCATCGGCTCTGCTGCCTTCGCTACCGTTTCCCTGATCACCGCGTATGTCGGTTCCTACTCTGTCGGCGAGCCCGTCCTGAACTTCGCCAGCTTCATGGTAGTTGCCGGCGGCATCATCGGCGGTGCTCTGGTCGAGTATTTCTCCGCTCTGCTCACCGATAACACCATTGACGCGGCCCGCAAGATGGCCGATGTCGGCGATAAGGAACTGAGCAAGCCCGGCGTTCTGGAAGGAACCGTCCATCCGGATTACAACATGTGCATAGAGCTGGCCGCCAAGGAAGCCCTGCACAAGATGTTGCTGCCCTCCGTGCTGGCTCTGCTGATCCCCGTGGTCGGCGGTCTGGTATTCGGCGTACAGTTCGTCGGCGGTATCCTCGTCGGCGCCACCGTCGTCGCGATCCCGCGTGCCATCTTCATGGGCAACTCCGGCGGCGCTTTCGACAACGCCAAGAAGTACATCGAAGGCGGCAACATCCCGGGTCACGGCAAGGGCTCTGCTGCGCATAAGGCTGCTGTCAGCGGCGACACCATCGGCGACACCCGTAAGGACGTTGTCGGCGTCTGCCTGGACATCTTCATCAAGACCATGTCCACCGTTGCCAACACTCTGGCCAGCGTATTCCGCGCCTGATCTCCGATAACGGAAACCTCTGCCCCTTTCCCGCAGCGTGCGGGAAAGGGGCAGTTCCTTAGGAGGAAAAACATATGAAAAAACTGCTTGCCCTGCTGCTGGCGCTGCTGCTCTCCTTCACGATGGTGAGCGGTCTTGCCGCGCAGGATATCGAGATCGAGGTAGATCTTGAGGAAGGCTGCGCCTATGACGGCGTGACCTGGGTCGATTACGGCGAGGCGTACTATACTTGCGAGGAGGTCGCGCTGTATCTCTATGCGTTCGGATGTCTGCCCGTACAGTACCTGACCAAGAACGAGGCCCGTGATCTCGGCTGGAGCGCCAGCGAGGGGAACCTCTGGAAGGTGACCGACGGCGGCTGCATCGGCGGCGACCACTTCGGCAATTACGAAAAGCTGCTGCCCACCGAGCGCGGACGCAGCTATTATGAGTGTGACGTGAATTATGAGGGCGGCTACCGCAACGGCGAGCGCATCGTGTTCTCGAACGACGGGCTGATCTATTACAGCGCATCGCACTATGAGGATTTCGAGCTGCTGTTTGACGGCTGGTACGATCCGGAATACATCTATCCGGGAGAAACGGAGGGTGCAGCATGGTGATCACACTGAACGGTTCCGCAATGACCGATCGCGAGAGCATCTATGCGGAGATCCGCGCGAAGATGCCGCTGCCGGAATACTTCGGCAACAATCTGGACGCCCTGTTTGATGTGCTGACCGAAACGGAAGGCGAGATCGTGCTGGAGAACAGCGGGAGCCTGAACGCCGCAGGCGGCTACGGGCAGATGTTCCTGCGCGTGCTGAACGACGCCGCGAAGGCCAACCCGGCCCTGAAGGTCACCATCGGATAAACACATAGAACGAAAAAACGGAGAGCGGCAGTTCTCCGTTTTTTTTTTTATGATGAAAACAATACGGAAACAGCGTTTTTTGCGGCGCTGTTGACAAAAGAAGACACGATTACTATAATTTTATATGCTGATAAATTCGGCTTTTGCCGAAAAATACGATCATACGGGAGGAACGGTCATGACTTTCAAACGGAAATTTACCTTACTGGTGTTTGCGTTTGCTCTGCTGGGACTTTTGTTCGTATCCGCGTCAGCGGACGATTATTCGGGTACTATATCCATAGGCAGCGTATCGAACAAATGCACAGGCGTAACCGTGACGGTTTCGTGGAATGTTTATTCGCTGAATGGCATTCGGTCCACCAACACGTATTACCTGGATGGCCAGGCAATGAGTTATGCCTTCCCTTCTGCTGTTTCGAGCTGGACCCCCTATGCGGCGAATTACAGCGGTACGGTGGCACTGGGTGAAGTGAGTGTCGGATCCCATACCCTTGGCGTACATAATATGATTGCCGGCGCGGGCACGGACGAATTTCTCTGTTTTGCATACGAGACCTTCACGGTATCCGAGCCCGGTGCGGATTATCATACCCTCAGCTCCGTTACCGCTCAGGATCCCGGCTGCACGCAGGCCGGATGCAAGGCGTACTATCACTGCAGCGGATGCGGCAAGGATTTTTCGGACGCGGCCGGCGCGAATGAGATCGTTCTCAGCACATGGTCTGCCGAGGGAGGCGACGGGTATATCGCGCCTCTCGGGCATGATTTCGGCGATGTGACCTATACCTGGGAAAACGGAAAGTGCACGGCGAAACACGTCTGCAACCGTACCGGCTGCACCGAAACGGAGACCGAGACCGACGGCACCTATGTGAAGGACACCGACGCGACCTGCACGGCTGCCGAGACCGGACACTATGAGGCTTTTTTCATGAACGCCGCCTTTGAGGAGCGGCAGACCGAGACCGGGGAAGTCGGCAATCCTCTCGGACATAGCTTCGGCGATGCGGCCTATACATGGGAAGACGGACAGTGCACGGCGGAACGCGCCTGCACCCGCACCGGCTGCACCGAAACGGAGACCGAGACCGACGGCACCTATGTGAAGGACACCGACGCGACCTGCACCGAGGCCGAGACCGGACACTATGAGGCCGTGTTTACGAATGACGCTTTCACGGCACAGAAGACCGGGACCGAGCCTGTCGGCGATCCTCTCGGACATGAATTCGGCGATGTGACCTATATCTGGGAAGACGGTCAGTGCACGGCGGAGCATGCCTGCACCCGCACCGGCTGCACCGAAACAGAGACCGAGACCGAGGGCACCTATGTGAAGGATACCGACGCGACCTGCACCGAGGCGGAAACGGGCCATTACGAGGCGGTCTTCACGAACCGGGATTTTGAAGAACAGATGACGGAGACCGAGACTTTCGGGAAGCCGGCCGGACATAAGACAGGCGTGTGGAAGACCGTCAGGGCCGCGACTGTCGAAGCCGACGGCAAGGATGAGCAGTACTGCTCCGTATGCGGCGTGCTGCTGAAGACCCGTGTTGTCGCCAGGCTTACCGCGGAAGAGCCTGCGGCCCCGGGGGTCATCTGCGTCGACGCGAACGGCGATGCTGTTGAACTGACCGTAACCGAGGAGACCGCCGGGGACGAAAAGGCACTGGTCTTTACTCCGGAGCCGGAAGAAGACTTCGCGGAGACCGATGCGCTCACTGTCAGCTTCAGCGCCGCCGATCTCGAATATCTGGAGGAAAACGGTTACAACGCGCTCGCGGTGAAGAGCGGCCGCAGATTCATGGAAGTCCGTATGACCGTGGAGAGCCTCCGCGCGATCTTCGACGCGACCGGCGCGGACAGATACGAGATCGTGATCACGGATCGGGCTGCTATCGATGAAGAGACCGAGATCGAACTGCCGGAAGGAATGACGCAGGCGAGCCATGCAGGCATCGTATCCGTCCTTGTCTATAAGGACGGCGAGCCTGTCGACATCGATCCCGAGCTGTTTGAGGATATCGAAGTGCTGCTCTTCGGCGTCGATGTGCGCGACGATATGGTCGGTCTGTTCAGCGAGACCCTGAGCGAATTTGCCGAACTTCCCGCCGAGTTTGAGGAAGGCGAGGAAGAGGACGATGACTGTTGGGCGATCCCGTTCGCCGGCAGCGGAAATTATCTCGCTGCCGAAAAGACCGTCGAATAACAGCATACGGATACCGGAAAGGCTGCCGCGCTTCGAAATACGGCGGCCTTTTTCATAATATCCGGATAAGATATTTCCGCTCTATTGCATTTTCGCCGTTCTGTATTATAATAGGAGCAGTACAAGAGGGGAGGATGTATCATGCTGTCGAAAAAATGGTGTGCCCAGTATCTGGACGGTACGATGACGGATCACAGGGCGTATGTTTCGGGCTGCTACAGGGGATACAACATCGTGACATATGAGATCAACGGGAGGTCCATCCAGATCGTCAGTATCGCGGCGTCTTCCGAACGTGACGCAGGCGGGGCCGAACTGAACACCTATGTGAACACGCTTCTCCCCTTGCATCGCCAGTTCAAGGCCGCGGCGGCGGACGGGCATTCCGTCACGCTGAGTTTCGTCGTGGCAACGCCGGGAGCGTTTGTGCGGCTCGCGAATGAGGTCATCGAAAAGATCGTTGCCTATCTGGAAGAAAACGGCTATTCCTCCGGCTGTACCAGATGCGGCGCTCCGTCCGTCGAAGAGCTGTATCATGTGAACGGCCGTTATATCTGGCTGTGCGCCGAGTGCGCGGAGAAGTACAGGCAGGAGCTGGAGCAGAATAAGGTCAATGTCAGGACGCGCAGCTCGAACCTGCTCGGCGGCCTTGTAGGCGCCGCTCTGGGCGCGCTGATCGGCGCGGCTCTGTATGTTCTGGTCTACCAGATCGGTTTCATTGCCGGTATCTGCGGGTTCGTGATGGCTGTACTGGCAATGAAGTTTTATGAAAAGCTGGGTGGCTGTCTTGATCTGAAGGGCGTGATCGTATCCATCGCGGTCGTGCTGGTCGCGGTCTTCTTCGCGAACAGGCTTGCCTGGGCGGTGAGCGCCTACCGTGAGCTCAGACACCTGAAATGGGATTTCTTTGATTGCTACAATCAGCTGGATTACATCATTGAGACCACAGAGCTGCAGTCCTCCTACGTGTCCGATCTTACGGTCGGCTACCTCCTTACCGCGGTCGGCTGTGTGCGCAGCTTCATTACCGCGATCAAGGGCAGCACGGGGAGCTTCAGCATCAAAAAAATGGATCAGTAAACGGTACGGCACCGTATATGATAAAAAGCCCGGACGGCAGATTGGACTGTACCCCAAGATGTAGACAAAGAAAAGAAACACGCAGTGTAGAATAGAAATAGTTTAGCCGGCCTTGCTCCGAATTTCAATAGGGGTAAGGCCGTTTTTGAGGGAAATCCGCTCAAAATTGTAGAAATGGACATACTCGGCAACGCATTCTTCGACTTCCGCACGATTGGTGAAGTG
>JAZRWL010000056.1:0-7449 GCA_045599685.1 Lachnospiraceae bacterium | reverse complement strand
GCCGTCGTCTGCGTCGGGCTCGCCGCGGGCTGCTCTGCGCTCAATATCGAGCGTGTCGCGCTCAATGTAGATGACGCGAGGATACCGGACAATGAGGGGAATATGCCCGTGGATCTTCCGATCTTCGAGGACGGTCCCGTCGCCTTCCTTTCGGCTCTTCCCATCCGCCGCATCGAAAAGGCACTCACCGAGGCCGGTATACCCGCGAGGATATCGAATTCCGCAGGTACCTTCCTCTGCAATAACGCGTTTTATAACCTGCGCTACCTCATCGAGCACGAATATCCCGCGATGCTCGGCGGCTTCATCCATGTCCCCGCCCTTCCCGAGATGAAGGACGGTCTGAAGGAAGGCACCTTCCTCATGGAAAGAGCTGAGCTCGTGCGCGGACTGCAGACAGCGGCTGACACGGTCGCCGCCGCGTTAAAGGAGCTGCCCTGAGGCAGGTAATGACGATGTCTGATAAGAAGTATTTATCGGAAGCGGCTCTCAAAGCCAGGCTCTCGGCCTATGTCCCCTACTCGGGCTTCGCGGTAGGCGCCGCTCTCCTGACGAAGGACGGGCGCGTATATACCGGCTGCAATATCGAGAATGCCTCATACCCTGCCGGTATCTGCGCAGAGAGGACAGCGATATTCAAGGCCGTCAGCGAGGGCAAAAAGGAATTCGCAGCTATCGCCATCGCAGGCGGTAAGGTCGGCGAAGAGCCCGAGGATTACTGCGCGCCCTGCGGCATATGCAGGCAGGTAATGAGCGAATTCTGCGGAGAGGACTTCGTCATCCTGCTCGTAAAAAGTCCGGACGACTGCCGGGAGTATACGCTGAAGGAGCTGCTGCCGCTCGCGTTCGAGCTGAAATAAGCGGCCGCGATACAAAGCGTCTGATCCGACGCATTCATGACTGTAACAAGAACCCCCTGTCATGTACGGGGGGTTCATTTTGGCTAAAATCAGCCTATCGGCGTTACTTCGGCTTACCCGTCGATACTTTTCCGATACAGTCATGATACGCCTCTACGACAACGAAGCATACAGAGAAGAGCATAACAAAAAACGACCATCAAAGCCAAAACCGAGGCGATCAGGAGGTTTGTTATACCGCCTCCTTTACTATAGATCACGACAGGCTCCGCAAAGCCCGAACAAAACCGTTTCGGTCCTGTCTATGAGAAAATCCTTGTATTTTGATGCGCTTCGCACCAATTCATCTGTGTCTTCCAATGCCATATGGATGGTCCTGCCGCATCTTGTGCAGGTCAGATGGATATGTCCCTTGCACTCTTCCGTGCCGGTGTACTGGTAAAATGCCTTCCTGCTGCCGTTTTTCGCACAGCGCCGCAAAAGCCCCGATGTTTCAAGCTCGGATAAATTGCGATAAATGGCACTGATACTGACTGATCCGTTACCCAACAGCTCAGCTATTTCCTTTGCGGAAAACATTTCGTGCGGATGTTTCATGAAAAGGGCTTGCATCAGCTTTCGCTGCTCGGTCTTGTATTTTGCCATATCCGCACCTCCGATTTGCTATTTATTAGCAAATTAGTATAGCAGAAGAAACGTATGGAATCAATAAACAAACTGAGTATAAAACAAGCAGAGCGGAGATCCGTATATCCTGATCTCTCCGCTCTGTAATAATAGTATTATTCACTTTTACCGCCGATACCCGGAGTGTATGGAAGCACCCTCTCTCAGCTCATACATCGCCCTCCAGATGCACTATCACAGGCACATGCCCGGTCGCGGGAAGCAGCTTTTCCATCATATCCGCCGTCGAAAAGCGTATCGAGCTCGTATTGATGCAGGGGTGGCAGCCGAACCGTTCCTCCCGCAGGACATCCTCGTCTATCAGCAGGCGCACACGATGGCCGGTGTCGTTCATAAGCCCCATGACGGATACGCTGCCGGGAGACAGTCCCAGGAATTCTCTCATATATTCCTCTCCGGCGAATGAAAGACGCGCGATCCCTAGCTGGCCCGAAAGCTCCTTCGTCTTGAAGACCTTGCTGCCCGGCATGATCAGCAGATAAAAGTCCGTCTGCTGTCTGTTGCAGAGAAAGAGATTCTTGCAGATATGCACTTCGAGGACCGCATCCACACGTTCGCAGACCTCCATCGTGGTCGCCGGCTCCTCCGGGTGATCAGTCCTGAAAAAGTCTATTCCGAGGCTGTCGAGCAGCTCATAGGAGCGTCGCTCGACATCTATCCTCTTGTCGATATCATCCGGTGAACCGTGCAGCAATTCCATTTTTTCTCCTGAACAGATGACGGCCTCAGCCGTGGAATATATGCAGATCGAGCTTTTCCGACAGGTATTTTAGCATCGGCTTTCCGGCTATGCAGTTTCCCTTCGCGTCGAGCGCCGGACCGTATACTCCGATGCCCATGGTCCGGTCTACCACCGAAAGAAGGCCGCCGCCTACGCCGGATTTCGTCGGTATGCCGACCTCCACTGCGAAATTGCCGGACCCGTCGTACATCCCGCAGGTGAGCATGATCGTCTTTACGGTCTGAACGGTCGCTGTCTGCAGCAGGCGCTTCCCCGTCGCGGGATCCACGCCGTCAAAGGCCAGCAGGCGGCCGAAATTCGCCAGTGCCTCCGCGGTGACATTGAGCGAGCACATCTTCGTATAAAGATCTATAGAGGTATCGACATTCGTATTGATGACACCCTTGCTCTTCAAAAGATAGGCGATGGCGCGGTTCCTGTCGCAGGTGGCTATTTCGGAATTAAAGACCTGGCGGTTAAGCGTGATCTCCGGATCGCTGCAGAGCTTGCGTGTGAATTCCAGCATATCGTCGAAGGACTTGTAATCGATTATCAGGCTCTCGACGGTGATGGCGCCGGAATTGATCATGGGATTGAACGGTCTGTTTGACTGGATATCCAGCTCTACGATCGAATTGAAGGCTTCGCCTGAGGGCTCCATGCCGACATGAGAAAAAACCTCATCCACGCCGTGCAGCTCGAGCGCCATGCACAGAGAAACGACCTTTGAAATGGACTGGATGGTAAACCGCAGATTCGTATCACCGATCTTATATGTTTCGCCGTCCGCATCCACTATGCAGAGCCCGAGGGCATCGGGGCGGGACTTTGAAAGCTCCGGGATATAAGTGGCCACATGTCCCTCGGGGATCACTTTTTTACCGAGTGAATAGGCCTTTTTCATGCACTTTTGTAAGTATTCAGCATCTGCCATTATGTATACTCCTTTTGGTTTCTGCTGTTTTATACATTACTATCAAGCCCGCTGTTTGTCAAACTACATGTCTCTTCTCACTCTATCACTATACCGTCACCTGCGCCGGTGATCGGATCGAAGATGCTGTCCGCCTGCTCATCGGTGAGCTCGACGCCGAAAACCTCGCTGTAATAGGCCTTCGTCTCGGCCGTGATATCAATGTCATCAAAAAGCTCCGGATAAGCGGCCTTTGCAAGCCAGAGAAGCGTGACAGGCGTATCGGCGCCGCAGGTATAGGTGCGGTAAAGGCCGAGCGGCATCTTGAAGACCTCTTTATTATCGACCGCGTCTATGCCGGACCAGTCAAAGTTTCCGACGTTATTGCCGTAAAGATCCTCCGGTGTCGCGGTGTTGAAGTTCGTAATGAAGATCAGATCGGGATCCCAGGCATAGATCTGCTCCATACTGACCGCGGCGGCATTTTGATCACCTGCTTCCGCCGAAACATTCACCGCTCCGATCGTGTCGCACCACCACTGTCCGAAGGAGGGCGAGCCTACGCTCATTATCGCGGTGTCGCTGTACTGGAAAAGGAAGAATACACGGCGTTTTTCATTCCCGGCAAGCCCGCTTACACGCTCATTGACCCTCTCATATACCTTTTCGGAATAGGCGCGCACTCTCTCGGCCCTGTCATTGCCGGGAAAGATCTCATCCAGGAGAGCGATCCACTGTGAAAGCGTCTCTATCGCATTGAAGCCCCATTTCGCCGGTGATATGGCGACAGCGGGTATCCCGGCCTCGGAGATCAGCGCGCCCTCCTCAGGTGAACCGGCGCTGTAAAAGCAGATGTCAGGATCAAGCTTCAACAGCTCCTCGATATTGACATTCGTGCCGTCGATGAAGCCGGTCTCCGCCTCGAGTACCTCGGGATAGAGCTCGCCCAGCAGACCGTTTTTCGCGGCGCTCATGCTGGGGGGAGCAATGCCCTTCAGCTTTGACGCGGAATCGAAAAAGACGGTGAGCACCGAGGTCATCGGATAGATGTCGCAGACCGCTATCCTGTCGATCTCATAAGGGATCTCTACCTCTTTTCCGGCATGATCGACGATGACATGCGTGCCTTCGTTTTCCGCTGTTCCGGCGGCCGATGTATTTTCTTCCTCAGCGCTTCCTGCTGCGGAGGTCTCCTCTTTCGCGGCGCCGCAGGCCGTCAGGCCGAGAAACATCGACAAGATCAGCATCACACATAATCCCATTTTCAGGCTCTTCATAATTGTCCTCTTTTCCTTTCGCGGTAACCGCCGCCTATTTCCTTTCCCCGGTAATATACAGGGGGATCACTGTTTTTATCCGGCGGTCCGATGCCGTCTGTTCACTGATCAGCACCTTCACTCCGAAGGCTGCTTCGATATTCTCTTCGGTCAGCACCTCCGCAGCACTGCCGGACAGCGGCCTTTCGCCTCCGAGCAGCAGTGCCCTGTCGGCATACTGGAGGGCGTGCTCGGGATAATGCGTATTGAAGATGCAGGCGATGCCGCGCTCTGCAAGGGACCGCACCGTTTCCAGCACGAGCAGCTGATTCTTAAAATCCAGACCAGATTCCGGCTCGTCAAGTATCAAAAGCTCCGGCTCGCTTACTATCGCGCGCGCTATCAGTACCAGCTGGAATTCACCGCCGCTCAGTGTGCCGCAGTCACGGTTCGCAAAGGACGACAGCCCGAGTTCCTTCATCACACGGCCCGCAGCCTCTATATCAGCTGTTCCGGGCTTCGCAAACATCCCGAGGCCAACGCCGCGGCCCAGGAGTATGCTTTCAAAGACCGTAAAAGTATTCTGTGCACTGCGCTGCTGCGGCACATAGGAAACGAGCTTCCAGAAGTCCGTCGCCTTCATCGACCTCACATCAATGCCGTTTATAAGGCACCGGCCCTCAGAAAAACGCAGCATCCCCATCATACAGCGAAGCAATGTCGTCTTTCCGCCGCCGTTCGGCCCTATGACCGCCATTATCTCGCCGGACGAAAGTGACAGCGCAAGCTCCTTGAATATCGTCCTCGTCCCGTCATAGGAGAACGCGGCATTTTCTATATCAAGCCTCATATCTGTACCTCCCGGACGAACGCAGCAGCGAAATAAAGAACGGAGCGCCCACTATCGCGGTCAGCACTGATATCGGGATCTCGGAAGCGCTGACTGAGCGGGCTATGGTATCGACCGCTACGACGAAAGCAGCGCCGAAGCTGATGGAGGCAGGCATGAGCTTCATATAATTGCTGCCGTATCTCATACGGCAGATATGCGGAACGATCAGTCCGACCCAGCCTACCTGACCGCACATGCTCACGACTGACGCTGTCAGCGCCGTCGAGCACAGGATCGTAAGTATGCGCAGAGCGCGTACATTTATTCCGGAAGAGATCAGCTCATCCTCGCTGAGCGAAAGGAGATTGAGTCTCCAGCGCACCGCAAAGAGCAGGATGAGACCTGTAATAATGACCGGCGCACCGAGCAGCAGCTCCCTGTATCCCGCGATATTCAGGCTGCCCATCAGCCAGTATGTGATAGCAGGCAGCTGTGTTTCCGTGTCCGCGAGCGTCTTTATCAGAGATACAAAAGCCGAAAACAGCGAGCCAACCATGATACCCGAGAGGATCATCGCGCCTGCTCCGCGGCGGTTCCTGCCCGCAGCCGCTGCCCAGGTCAGACCTACGGCGAGGACGCCGCAGCCCATGGCCACAGCCTGTATCCCGATGAAATCAAAGCCTAAAAGGATGCCGAGCGCCGCGCCGAAACTCGAACCGCTCGCAACGCCTATCGTATCCGGAGTTGCAAGAGGATTCGAAAAAAAGCCCTGCAGCGCACAGCCTGCCGCCGAAAGCGAAGCCCCGCATAAAAGGCCCAGCAGGATACGCGGTATGCGCAGATTGATAATTGTACGCGAAACCAGCTTGTCCACATCGGTCCCGGCTCCGAAGAGCCCGGCTATGGCCTTTATCACCTCCGCCGGACTGATCGATATACGCCCGATGCAAAGCGCGGCGAGCGCGACGATGAGCGGCAGCAGTATCAGAAAGATACATGACGCCGTACCGAATCCGCCGTTTTTAATATTTTTCTGAGTATCCTTCACCGCAGCGGGACCTCAGCCCGTTACATTTGAGTAGGCGATCTTCGAGGTCACGCCGTCGAGCCTTCCGAGCTTGCCGGACAGCGCGTTTATCACATCCTCCTTCGCGTCTATCGCTATGCTTATGATATTGACGCCTCTCTGTCTGTAGGGGATACCCATCCTGCCGATGATATATTCACCGTAATCATGAAGGATCTGATTGAGCTTTTCCGTAGCCTCGCTCTTTTCCACTATGATCGCTATGACTGCTATTCTCGTTGACATGACGGACCTCCTTTTTCGCTTTCCAAGCGTCTTACTGTTCCAAGCCGGGCAGCTGACTCTGCCCGTTCACGCGATACCGCAAAGCTCGCGTCCTCTCCGCTCACCGTTTCCGGCAATCCGGAGTCCGCCCGTGCAGGTGTCGCGACCGCATGGCCGGCATTGATCACCTTTTGCAGTAAAAATCCGCGTCGGGAAAGACGCGGAAGTAAGCTCCATATACTCTGCTGTCTTTCACCTCAAAACCTGTTTTCAGTGTCAGATGCGGTTATTCTATGCGACTGCAGAGACTCCCCTCCACTCATCGCGCTGATAAATTAACACACAAACAGTTTTTTGTCAATATCGCACTGATCAGTCTGCAGTGGTACCGGCCTTCAAAGCAAGGATGACCGCCGTCCGTGTCCTTAAATGAAAAATCCCCCTGCCAAGCGACAGGGGAGAAAATACTATCTTCAATATGCCTTGCGTTTCCTCGTGAACAGCGCTGTTCCTGCCAATGCCAGCGCGGACAGCCCTGCACCGAACAACGGCAGCAGCATTCCGTCATCGCCGGTAGCGGGCGTCGCGGGTCTCTCATACTGGGCTGTGAAAGTCAGCGGCTCTGTCACGATGACCTGCTTCAGCTGCGCGGGAGTAATAAGCTTACCCGCGGGGATCACGGTGCCGTCCTTCAGTGTGACGTCTTTATCGCAGATCCAGCCGGTGAAGCTGTAGCCGTCAGCGGCCGTTACACCTGTACCCTCGGGACTGCCGTTCTGATCGACAGGTTCCTCGGGATCCTCGGCCCTGCCATGCTCGCCGTCCTTATAGCTCACGATGGGTGCATGGATAACGGTAAAGGTAAGCGGCTCGGTGATGACGATCTTCT
>JAZRWL010000055.1:0-2266 GCA_045599685.1 Lachnospiraceae bacterium | reverse complement strand
TACCTCGACCAGACTTCCGTCGTCACCTTCCTTCAAAACGACGCGGATATATTCTCTCGTCTCCGCCTCGTCCGACTGCGTTTTCGCCAGATCGGCGAGCTTTTCGTAGGTATCCTCGCCTCCGGCGTCGGTCACGACCTGATCAATGATCTTGTATGCCGAAAATCCGAACACACCTAAGAGCACTGCCACGATGATCCAGATATAGACCGGTACTTTTGTCCGGCGCTTCTTCTCTTCTTTTTCAGCATTACTCATCTGTCAAGCCTCACGGCTGATATTGCCGATATACGACTCTATCAGCTCCTCAATTTCCTCCTTACCGGCCTTTGTCTCCGCAGAAAACGGAATGATGATGTCATCCCTTCCCATTCCGAGAGTACGCCGGATAAGGGCCACCTGCCCCGGGATCTGGCTGCGCTTCAGCTTATCCTGCTTCGTGGCGATCACTACCGGGACATAACCGTTCTTCTTTATCCACTCATACATGAGGATGTCGTTTTCTCCCGGTTCATGACGGATATCCACCAGCAGGAACACCTGGCGCAGAACAGGCGACTCCTTCAGATAACGTTCGATCATTTTGCCCCATTTTTCTCTTTCCGTCTTCGCCACTCTGGCATAACCGTAACCCGGCAGGTCGACAAAATAGAGCTCGTGATTGATGTTATAAAAATTGATCGTCTGTGTCTTACCCGGCGCGGCAGAGGTGCGGGCAAGACTCCTTCTGTTTAATAATGTGTTAATCAGCGATGATTTTCCTACATTGGATTTGCCTGCAAACGCAAATTCCGGAAGATCGTTTTCGGGCAGACGGCTCGTTACGCCGCATACCTTTTCCAGCTCCGCCGATCTTATCTTCATTTCTTAGCCTTTCTTCCGACGAAGACGTGCCCCAGCACCTCCTTCATATCGGTCACGTATATGAGCTTCATGCCGCCGATGATCTCCTTTGAAAGGAGCTCTATATCCGGGCGGTTTTTCTCGGGGACGATGACCTTTGTCAGACCGGCAGTCTTTGCGGCAAGGAGCTTTTCCTTCAATCCGCCGACAGGCAGTACCCTGCCGCGGAGCGTGATCTCGCCAGTCATTGCTATCCTGCCGTCCACCTTGCGGCCGGTCACGGCGGAAAGCACCGCTACGGCCATGGTGATGCCCGCCGAAGGTCCGTCCTTCGGTACAGCCCCCTCGGGAATATGCAGATGGAGGTCGTGTTTGTCAAAATAATCGTCCTCTATCCTGTAGCTGCTCCCCACCGAGCGGATGTAGCTTATGCCGGTCTTCGCGGATTCCTGCATCACGTCACCCAGATTTCCCGTCAGCAGCAGCTTTCCGGTACCGGGCATGACATTCACTTCTATCTGCAGAGTATCTCCGCCGACGCTCGTCCAGGCGAGGCCTCTTACTATTCCCACCTGATCCTCATATACCGTGTCATCGAAGGTGAATTTTTCCTTGCCGAGGAATTTTGACAGGTTCTTTTCCGTGACCCTGATACCCGTCTTTTCATGCTCGAGCAGCTCGCGCGCGGTTTTTCTGCAGATATCGCCTATACGGCGCTCGAGATTCCTTACTCCGGCTTCTCTCGTATAATTGTGTATGATCTTCCTCAGGGCGCCGTCTGATATCTGCAGCTCCTTCGGCGTAAGTCCCGCCTTTTTCATCTGCTTTGCCACGAGGAAATTTCTACCGATGTGCAGCTTTTCGTTCTCCGTATAACTCGAGACCTCGATCATCTCCATGCGGTCCAGCAGAGCGCGGGGAATCGTCTCAGTCGTATTCGCGGTCGCGATGAAAAATACCTTTGAAAGATCCAGCGGAAGCTCTACATAATGATCATGAAAATGCACATTCTGCTCGGAATCGAGGACCTCGAGCAGAGCCGAGGAGGTATCACCCTTGTAATCCGAGCTGACCTTGTCTATCTCGTCCAGGACCATCAGAGGGTTCGCCACTCCGGCCTGTCTGAGTCCCGCCGCGATACGTCCCGGCATCGCACCGATATATGTGCGTCTGTGGCCGCGGATCTCAGCCTCGTCTCTCACACCTCCGAGGCTGACACGCACATATTTCTTGTCGAGCGCGCGCGCCACCGACTTCGCTATCGAAGTCTTGCCGGTACCGGGAGGTCCCACGAGGCAAAGGATGGAGCCGCCGGTCTCGCCGGTGAATCTGCGCACCGCGAGATACTCGAGTATCCTCTCCTTGATCTTTTCCATTCCGTAATGATCCTCGTCAAGGATCTCCTTCGCACGGATTATATCCT
>JAZRWL010000054.1:0-2215 GCA_045599685.1 Lachnospiraceae bacterium | reverse complement strand
ACGGTGTATGCCATCAGACGGCGAAAGTCCGTCAGGATCGCGAAGTGGTTCGGAAACACGATACGGAGTATGCCGAGCCCCGCCGCCAGCAGAACGGCCAAGGTCCCCAAGATGACCCGCCGACGCTTTCTGTCGCCGCTGAGCAGGACGGCCGCCAGACCGATCACCGCGATCTCCGCATACATGATCTTCAGCTCCGACAGAGCCGAGATCAGCATACTGCAGCCCACAGAGGCTATCAGGTATCCGAGTCCCCGCTTTTTGTGCATATATTCCAGCATCACATACGCCGAAACAAAGCAGAGATATACGTTCAGATAGGTATTGCAGCCTGCCTGCACGCCGAATATGCCGCCCAGATAGTCGCCCTTGCACTTCATCACGAAATACTCGAAAAGCACCAGCGCCGCGTTCACCCATTGCAGCATGCACAGGATCCCGGAGACCCGATCGATGTCCTCCGGCTCCGGAAGGCTCACGCAGGCGATGAAGAACAGGAAAAAGCGAAGGCTGTTCCTTGCTGCCCAAAGGATATGCAGCACGGGCACCGACTGAAGCAGCCCGTCCAGCACGGCGTAGAGGGCGAACGCCGCCATGGCATACAGTACCGGGGTGTACCCAGACGCGCGAAAATCGCCCCAGACCTTTTTTACGTTTATCAGGCAGATTACCAGCAGCGCCAGATCGAATATGTCGTTAAGATACCGCAGCATGACAGGCGCGCCGAGCAGACCGATCAGAAGCTCGGCCGCGATCGACCACATCACCACCGCGTATATCAGCAGTTTATTCTGTTTTTTCGGCAGTGCCAAAACTCCGAGCCTCATTGCTTATCCACTTTCCGATCATTTTTTCGCGAGCCGGTACCCGCAGTACATAGTCGCGGCCATACCGTGCCGCATCAAAAAGCATATACACTTTGCCTTCGCGCCCCCCTCGGAGCCGCGGCTTTCCCGCAGGCAGGAGCGCAGCCTTTCGTCGCTGAGGAGCTTCCGTATCTCCGGTACGGCACGGCGCATATCACCGGCCCTGATCTCGTTGACGATACAGTCATAAATACAGTCGATATAAAAATTGCGCAGCCGTAAAGCGGTTTCCGGCTCATCAGCGGGGAGCAGCGCAAGATACCGCGCAAACAGATTCTTTTTTCTTCGGTACATATCCCCGCGGTAGACCGTCGTGAGGGAACCGGGGCGGGTAACATAGCGGTAAAGCTCTCTGTTGCAGATATACACCGAGCCCGCCAGCCGCATCACCTGCATCACGAACAGATAGTCCTCATTCAGCAGCTCACGCTCCGACTCAAACAGGACGCGGTTCTCCTCCAGCAGCGAGCGCCGGTACAGCCCCGTACACGCGGACATTATCCGCTTATATCCGTAGTCGAGAGCGCGCTCCGTCCCGACGGAGTCCAGCCGCAGCCGGGAAAGCTCCTCCCCTGTATAAAGACCGTCCCCGTAGGGATAGGAAAACGACCCTGTCACAGCGCCGTCCGCCAGCTTGCGGTATCCGAAACGGATCACGTCCGGCCGTTCCCGGGCAATGATCTCCGCCATGCGCAGGCAGGTATCCTCCTCGATCCAGTCATCACCGTCAACGAAGCCTATATATTCGCCCCGGGCAACTGCCAGACCGGCATTCCGTGCATCGGCAAGACCGCCGTTTTCCTTGCGTATCAGCCGTATACGGTCGTCCGACGCCGCAAATTCCCGGCACAGCTCCGGACTGTTGTCCGTGGAGCCGTCATCCACCAGAACGATCTCCAGCTCGGTCATGGACTGTCCGAGCAGGCTCTGTACGCAGCGCTCCAGATAGGGGCCCACATTATATACAGGCACGATTATGCTGATCATTGCCATGCTGCGGCGCTCCTTTCTCCCCACGGGGCAGAGCCTGCGCTCAGCTCAGTGAGCGGTAATACTCCGCCAGACGCTCATGGGTCTTTCTCAGACTGTAGTGTTCGGCGATCCTGCGGATATTCGCTTCCGACATTTTTTCCAGCATATCGGTATCCTCCGCGCATTTCAGCAGCGCGTCGGCAAGGGCGCTGACATCCCCCGCCGCAACAAGAATACCGTTTTCATCCTTTACCAGCTCCGGAATCGCTCCTGCCCGGGTACTGACGATCGCCTTGCCGCAGGACATACCCTCCAGCAGGGACATGGGCAGTCCCTCGTTGTAGGACGGCAGGACCACCGTTGCCGCCTGCTTCAGC
>JAZRWL010000053.1:0-5197 GCA_045599685.1 Lachnospiraceae bacterium | reverse complement strand
CGCATCGGAGGCACAGGGACGGCCATCGGCATCGATATGATCCGGCATCCCGGCCGCCTGTTCGTATTCATACCACTTATATTCAGCCGGCTCGTCACCGTCATCCGCTGTCACATAGTACCTCGTCTGCATCCTGCCCATATCGGCATCATCGAGCAGCTTCACGGAATCGAGCCACTTATCAGAGGTCTCACCACCGGCCAAATTCGTCCTGTAATACCACCAGCCGTCGGCTCCGTCGATCCAGTTCACCGAGCCGGAAAAGATCTTCGTGACGACAGACCCGTCGTCCGCTGTAAGACCGTCTTCTGCATTCGCCTGACTCGCATTATAGACATCATACCCGTTTTCCGCGTCGGCACTGTCCCTGAATGGAACGGCATCCCCCCTGTATGTCCATGTCTCATCCAGCCGCGCTCGTACGATCAGCTCCTGATCTCCGTTATTTACCGCGTAAACATCCTTGTCTGCTTCATCGCCCGGCAGCCAGTCTCCGCCGTCACCGGGTGAAAAGTCCTCCGTCACCGTCGAACCGTAAGCTGCGGCCTCGATCGGGATATCAGGCTCGGTATCACGATCCCAATATGAAAAAGCCCCGCCGGCGACTGTCTCAATGATCAGGAGGATGATCGCAATAAGCGTGACCGATCCTTTTATGTTTTTATTCGGCCTCTTTACGTGCGACCTGTTTTTGATGTGGAGCCGCCCGGCTCCGTACCGGATCATTTCCGTTCCGGTCTCCCTTCTATTCCCAGCTGACCGTGCCGGAGATCACGACTCCGTCGTGTACCCGCATGTCATTTACCGTTCCGGTCTTCCCGAACAAAAGCGCCGTCATCCCGGCGTCTGCCCCGACATCAGCGCTGCACGGTACGCTTTCTGCCTGAAGATCGAGCTCATAATCCATGCCTTCCGGCAAAACCTGAGGAAAACTTATCGAAGATAGTATATTTTCCGTAGTCCCCCCTGCCGGCAGGACTTTCATATAATAGTACCAGCCGTCGTCTTTTTTCTCCCAGTCCGAAAAAAAAGCCGCCGTCCAGTTCTTTTCGACTCCCGTATCTCCGCTTTTCTGCTCGCTGCAGCCTGACCAGCGCTCGGAAAAGGCCATGCGCACAAATACCGGTCCGGAGCTCTGATTCGCGCAGGAAACCTCCCTCGTCCTCGTCACGCCGGGCAGGGCCGTTTTATCGGGACAGATCTCCCTGACTGTTACTGCCCCATTCCGACTCTGCCGGGCATCCTCATGCTGAGACTGAACCGGGAGATATGCGGACGTACTTTCTGTCTTTTGTGTACCGAGCAGTATCAGCAAGCCGAGTGCCAGCACAGAGGCCGCCGAGCGCAGGCTTTTTTTCACCGGGCGCATCTGTATCGCTCCTTCCGATTTTCACGCACATCAAACAGCTGCGGCATCACGGAAAACGAAGCACGGCAATGACCCTGCCCTGTATATCGTTTTCTTTCACCGCGCCGTAGTTCCGGCTGTCCACGCTGTTCGTCCTGTTGTCTCCCAGGACGAAATATTCTTTTTCACCCAGTGTGACCGGGTAGGTCAGGTGATCCTTTGCCTCCGTGTGCGTATAAATGTACGGCTCATCGGGACTTTCTCCGTCGATAAGCAGCGAATCAGTGAATCCCTCTGCATCGACAGTCTGACCGGGCGTCGCAACGACGCGCTTTATGTAATCCTCACCGGCGATGCCGCTCTCGATCAGCACGACATCTCCTCGTCCGTAGCTGCCTCCGGGCCTGAAAAACAGGATCAGGTCTCCGTCCCTGTAGGCCGGTACCATGCTCGACCCTTTTACTATCCCGACTCCGAAGATCACTCCGAACAACAGATACGCGGCAGCGGCAGCGATCATCAACCGGAGCGCCAGGCTCTTTAACCATCGCTTTTTTTCTATCCCGCGTACCCGCGCAGCGAAGATATCATCGAGCATCTCCGCTTCTGAGCGGCAGAGATCAAATACCTCCCTGTCGTTCTCATTGTTCATTATCAGGTCCCGTCCGTTATTCTGCCGTAAGTAGCGTATCCAGCTGTTCCTTTATCACACGCAGCTCCATGAGGACCGTATCCTTTTCGCCGTTCAGGCTCTTTATCTCCGAATAAAGCTCTGCGCGGTTGCGGAGAGAGTCCTCCAGTTCCTTTTTACGGAGTCCTTCTCCTTCGAGTTTTGCGGTTTCGCGGATACGCTCCGCCTCCAGTCTCGCCGTGGAAAGAAGATTCCTCGCCTCCTCCTGTGCACCTGCGAGTATCTCTTCCCTGCGCTGATTCAGCTTCAATTCCTCATCCGCATCGGGCTCGACAACGACAGGCGCCGGAGCGGCCTCGGGCTCAGCCTTGATGCGGGCCATGAGCTTCGTGATCTTGCCGTTTGCCAGCAAAAGCTCGCGCTGCTTCGTGTCCAGCTCACTTTCGAGCTGCGCGATCTGCTCCTTGTAATCGGCGACGATATCCTCGTGCTGCGCGACCTGTTCACGATATTCCGCGAGGATATCCTCATACAGCAGCGCCAGCTCCTTCAGCTTTATAAAGGTGTCCTCCTTGTCAAAGCCGCCTATCATCGCGCTCTTGATGTCAATGTTCTTCAAAAACTGTGCAGCCTTTTCCTCTGCCATAGCCTTACCTCCGGTTTTCCTTCATGTATTCGAATTTCTCATACCATCTGCTGTAATGTTGACCCAGATCAGTCGAATAGAGCTCCTGTGCCCATGCATATCCGGGGAGGAACAGCTCCTTTTCCTTCCGAGAGATCTCTCCGTTCAGCATCTGATAATAATCACAGCTTACCGCGGAAATATCTATCCGGCAGGACCTTACCGGTCTCGCCTCGGTCTTTATCAGCTTTCCGAAATCATCTTCGCCGAGCTCCCCGGCGAGCTTCTTGATATAGTTGTTGAAATAGACCGCATTGTACCTGTATCCGTAATGCTTTTTCAGTGCCGCCCAGGCTATTCTCGCAGTTACTCTTTCACCGCAGGCCGCCACTATGAGAGCCGTGAATTCCTTTGTTTTCTCCGAAAAAAGGAGTTCCTTTTCATTAATGTATATTTTGAGTTCGCCAAATGTCTGTATTCTCACCTCATCCATTCGGAAACGCCCCTTTTCAATGTCTGACCACTTATCCTCTATAATATTCTGTGCGGGTATACGATCACCAATGATACGTTTTGATAATATAACAGGGCAACACAAACACTCCACAAACCCGTACACATTCCCATATCGTCGGGTCCCCGCCGGGAACATACAGCCGGCGCAGTCTATGACGACGGGCTTCCCCCTTCAAATCGAGTAGAAGAAGCCCTGCTCCTCTTACTCGATTTGCTGCATTCGCACATCTCGCAGCAAGCTGCTCGATGTACTTGGCGATCAAATGTCGGCGTAAACAAGCTTGCGCCGCCGCATGACCGCCTTATCGCACAAAATACACAGCCGGGTACGGCTGTGCATGAATGAAATATGTTTTTTGCCGCGTCTCCCGTGCAGACAGTGTCAGGTAAAATAATCCCCCACCAGCGAACTTATCACCTCATCGCTCCAGGTATATGCCGGCAGGAAATTATTGCCTATGTCTTCGCGGTTTTCAACGCTCTTGTCAAGCCAGCTGTAATAATCGCAGTCTATGATATCTACGTTCGCCATATGTCCCCGCGGCGTCGAAATGAGAATCTGACTGAGTTTTTCCTTGTCGAGAGTGGTCTTCAGACGCTTCAGCGCATTGTAATACGTCTGCATTTCCTTGTTTCCGTACGGCCTGCCGTCCCAGATGATCGTATATATCGTCTGATTGCTGACCTCCTTACCGCGGGCAGCGATTATCAAAGCGAGGATCTCCTCCGCCTTTCCGGTGATCTGGACCCTCTCACCGTCACGGAACACTCCGAATGAACCGATGGTCTTGATATACACGCGCTTTTGCTGCACCTTCGCGAGGAAACGCAGCTTGTCCATCATTATCTCGAGCATATTCAGATCATAGGGCTTCATCAGGTAATAATCACAGCCGATACGGTTTGAATCACGCAGATATTCTTCTTTCCCGGATACTATAACGATGAGCATGTCCTTTCTGATCTTTTTCAGACGCACAGCAAGCTCGATGCCGTTCATCCCAGGCATCATCACATCCAGAAAAGCTACATCCGTACCGTTGTTCTTTACATAATCCAGTGCCTCGATACCGCTGTGGAACTGTCCGATAAGCTCCAGATCCGGCAGGTTCTTTGCCAGTCTGGAAAAATATCTGAGCATCAGAGGTTCGTCATCAACTATTATCGCTCGCATGACGTTCATGTCCTTTCTTCGGGATGCGGACCGTAACAACAGTTCCGACGCCTATGCTGCTTTTGATATCCACATTTGCGTTCAGAGTGTTATTCAGCCTTTTTGCCATATTGTTCAACCCTTGAGAATCACGCTTCTGCGTTTTGATCTCTTTGATTGTCTTTTTCACATCGAAACCCGTGCCGTTGTCCTTGATCGTAACGATGTAATATTTCGAATCTTCTTCGGAGCTGATCCTTACTGTGCCGCCGGCGGGACCTCGCTCGTATATGCCGTGCCTTATCGCGTTTTCCACCATAGGCTGAATAGAAAGCGGAGGTACCCAAAAATTATCACTGCGGATATCGAACTCCACCGTGAGCCGCTCGTCGAAGCGGATCTTTTCTATTTCGACATAGGCCCGGATGTTCTTCAGCTCATCCGAAAATCTCACGACATCCACAGCTGACATCGCCCGTACCGTCCCCCTCAGATATGTCGAAAAATTACCGATAGTATCTGCGGCACGCTCGGGATCATCAAAAATGACCTCCTGTATCGATGCGAGAGCGTTATACAGAAAATGCGGCTGCATCTGGCTGGTCATGAGCTTCATCTGGTATTTTCGTTCCAGCTCATGCCGTTCTCCGTACGCTATTATCAGAGAGATCAGCTGGAATACGAAAAAGACGAAGACGCCCATGGTAAATATCTTGTCAATCCGATTGAACGAGACATCTCCGGTGCTGCGATACAGATAAAAGCGCAGTATATCCAGAACGCCCGTCATGCACAATACTCCGAGACCAAGGAGCGCGATACGCTTTGACCGGATACTCACATCCATATTATGGAGCGCACTGACCAGGAAAAGCGCGCCGTTTGCCAGAAGAACGACGGCCGACAGCACTACCGTAGCCGCAA
>JAZRWL010000052.1:0-11347 GCA_045599685.1 Lachnospiraceae bacterium | reverse complement strand
GCTGATACTCTCGAGCGGTCAGTTCATCGTCGCGGGGATCGGTTCGCTTATCATCATGTTCATCACCGGCGAGCCCAATCCGGGAGGACTGATCGACGCTTTCTGGCCGGTAATGTACCTCGCGTTTATGTCCACCGGCGTGGCCTATACGCTGCAGGTCCTGGCGATAAACTGGGGAAATACCACGAGAGTCACGCTTATCAACAGCCTTGAGTCGGTATTCGCCGCGATATTCGGAGCGATCCTCCTGAATGAGATGCTTTCTCTCAGAGAAATCTGGGGCTGTGTGCTGATGGGGATATCCGTGCTTTTGTCAGAACTTCCGGTCGGTGAGAAAAGAAAATGATGCATAAGCGGTAAAAGCTCCGTACCGATGATGAAAAGCCCGTAATGAGCGGCCAACGGTTAAAATTGTTAATTCCTGAGTAAAAATTCGAACTTTTATTTAGTATTATACCCCTGAGATGCCTTGACTTCTCGGGGGTTTTACTTGATAATTACCATAACTATAGTTGTCAGACATCAGACAACCAGAAGGAGGATATTTCGTTATGAAATTGTATGAGAACGGTGCATACCTGATCAATGGTGTAGACCTGATCGAGGATACCGGCGATGTAGCACAGGCTGTCGCGGCTAAGACCGGCAGCGCTCCTGATAAGGAAGCTGCTAAGAAGGGTACCATGGCTTATGGCATTCTGACCGGCCACAACACCTCCGGAGACAATGAGAATTTAAAGATCAAATTCGACGCTATGGCTTCTCATGATATCACTTTCGTAGGTATCATCCAGACTGCGAGAGCATCAGGAATGGAGAAGTTCCCGCTTGAGTACGTTCTGACCAACTGCCACAACAGCCTTTGCGCAGTAGGCGGCACCATCAACGAGGACGACCATGTATTCGGTCTGACCGCTGCTCAGAAGTACGGCGGAGTTTATGTTCCCCCTCACCAGGCAGTTATCCATCAGTATGCTCGTGAAATGATGGCCGGCTGCGGCAAGATGATCCTTGGTTCCGACTCTCACACCCGTTATGGCGCTCTCGGCACCATGGCAGTAGGTGAAGGCGGCGGCGAGCTTGCTAAGCAGCTCTGCGGCAGAACCTATGATATCAAGTATCCGAAGGTAGTTGCTATTTACCTCAAGGGTGCTCCCCGCGTAGGCGTTGGCCCTATGGACGTAGCTATCGCTCTTGTCGGCGCTACCTTCAAGTGCGGCTATGTTAAGAATAAGGTAATGGAGTTCGTAGGCCCTGGCGTTGCGAACCTTTCCAGCGATTTCCGTATCGGCATCGATGTTATGACCACCGAGACCACCTGCCTGTCCTCCATCTGGAAGACCGATGCTAATACCAAGGATTGGTATGATACTCACGGCAGAAGCGAGCAGTACAAGGAGCTCAGCCCCGCGCCTGTTACCTATTATGACGGCGTAGTTGAGGTAGATCTTTCCGAGATCAAGCCCATGATTGCTCTTCCTTTCCATCCCAGCATGGCTTACACCATCGACGAAGTCAACGCGAACCTTCATGACATCCTTCATGAGGCTGAAGAGCGTGCGAAGATCAGCTTCGGCGAGAACGTACAGTTCTCACTGCAGGACAAGATCATCGACGGCAAGCTTTACACCGAGCAGGGCCTGATCGCAGGTTGCGCAGGCGGCGGCTTTGAGAACGTAATGGCTGCAAGAGATATCCTGAAGGGCCAGTACATCGGCAACGATAAGTTCACCCTGAGCGTATATCCTGCTTCCACTCCTATCTACATGGAGATCATCAAGAACGGCGCTGCAGCTGATATCCTTGCTACCGGTGCTATTCTTAAGACTGCATTCTGCGGCCCTTGCTTCGGCGCAGGCGACACCCCCGCAAACAATGCTCTGTCAATCCGTCACGCGACCCGTAATTTCCCGAGCCGTGAAGGCGCTAAGCCCGGCAAGGGACAGATCGCTTCCGTTGCTCTTATGGATGCTCGTTCCATCGCAGCTACAGCTGCTAACAAGGGCTTCCTGACCAGCGCAGAGGGCTTTGAGGGATTCAACAAGTATCAGTATCATTTCGACGCCAGCATCTATGAGAACCGTGTATACAACGGCCTTGGCAATCCCAAGCCCGAGGTTGAGCTCGTAGAAGGTCCCAACATCAAGCCTTGGCCTAAGATGACCGCTCTGACTGATGATGTTATGCTGAAGGTCGTTTCCGAGATCCATGATCCCGTTACTACCACTGATGAGCTCATCCCTTCAGGCGAGACCTCATCCTTCCGTTCCAACCCTCTCGGCCTTGCAGAGTTCGCTCTGAGCCGTAAGGATCCCAACTACGTTCCGAATGCCAAGGCAGTTCAGAAGGTAGAGCTTGCCCGCCAGGCAGGTAACTGCCCTTGCGAGGCTGACGCAGGCTTTGCTGCTGCTTATGATGCCCTCAAGAAGGCCGGCTTCGATGTAGTTCCTTCAAAGGTTGCCATCGGTTCCACCATCTATGCTGTTAAGCCCGGCGACGGCTCTGCCCGTGAGCAGGCTGCTTCCTGCCAGAAGGTTCTCGGCGGTTGGGCTAACCTGGCTAAGGAGTACGCTACCAAGAGATATCGTTCCAACCTTATCAACTGGGGTATGCTTCCTTTCCTGTATGACGGCGACGACAAGGAGCTTCCTTTCGCACTCGGCGATTATGTATTCGTACCCGGCGTCCGCAAGGCAGTTCTTGAGAAGAACGACGACATCAAGGCTTATGCTATCAAGGCTGACGGCTCTGTAAATGAGTTCGTTGTTCACCTTGGCGAGCTGACCGACGATGAGAGAAAGATCATCACCGCCGGCTGCCTGATCAACTTCTACAGAGAGTAATGAAGAAATAACGCTCATTTGAGCGAGACCGCCCGGCGCAGTTTACTGCGCCGGGTTTTTTATGTGCCGGGCGCTTCTCTGCGGAAGTGCCTGCTTTTTTCTTGCTTTCATTATCATGTCGGAGATGCCTCTGCATGGATCTTCGGTGACAGCCGGCAATGTTCGGCCGGACAGTTTTTTGCCAGACTCTGTGTATGTTCCGGTGTGTGTGATCTGAGCATAAAACACATCGAAGCTTATTGTCGGATCGTGGAAATATAAGTTGTGAAATGCCGGCAGCGGGTGTATACTATTATGACTATTGTAAAAAAGGATCTTTATCTTATGAAAAGGTTTTTCTGGATATATATTATCACAATGATACTTGCATCGGCACTTCTGCTGCAGGCCTTCGCAGATCAGGTCTCACCTGTGGGAGGGGTCGGAATAGGCGGAGTCGATATATCGGGAGCCGGAAAGATGACTGAGGCTGACAGCACGGAAGAGGCGACCTCCGAAGAGGAAATGACAGAGTCAGACGGGGATGTGCCCGAGAGCGGTCCCGAGCAGTCCGGGCCTGAGGAGACGGAGCCAGACGAAGAGACAGAACCCGCCGCGCCGTCGGGCGGTCAGCATTATGAATTCGATAACAGCAAATATGCGGGCATTGAGCTCGACGAGAACCTTGTGATAGCAGACGGCATCTATATCGGCGAGGACGGCGGAGACATGCTTTCTCTGTCGGGTATGCATCCTTCCGAAGCACGCGAGGCCGCAGAGGAGTTTTATTATAATATCGTGAGCGCTCCCGTCACCATAAAGGCGGGCAGCGAGACAATCATGACGTCGCTCGAGGAGATGGGACTGGATTACGATACCGATGGTATAGCGGAACAGGCCGCTTTCCTCGGACAGTACGGCGGGCTTATCAAGCGTTACAAGGAACTGGCCGATATCAAGGTTGACAAGGTGGTTTTCACGGCCTCTTATGAGCTGAGCGGAGATAGAGTGGATGCCTTTATCCGGGATTTTATCTCGAGCCGTGACGCCGAGGTGAAGGAGGCGAGCATCACCAGAGAGGACGGAGAATTCGTCGTATCACCTTCTGTACTCGGCTGGCATACTCAGGTCGAGGAAACGAAAAACAATATTTTCGAAGCGGTATACAGCGGTCTCAGGACCGGCATCGAGATTGAGGCGGCCGTAGAGACGGAGCGCCCCTACAGGACGACTGAGGCTCTGAGCCAGATCCAGAACAGACTGGGGACATATACCACCGACTACAGCAGTTCAAATGCCGGAAGGAAGAAGAATATAAAAGTAGCCAGCGGCAACCTGAACGGTATAGTCGTGATGCCGGGCGACAGTCTGTCTGTCAGCACCTCCATGAAAGAGCGTACACCGGAGAATGGCTATGAGCTGGCGAGCGAGTACCTGAACGGCGAGTCGGTCGATGCCTACGGAGGCGGTGTCTGCCAGGTGGCGAGCACTCTGTACAATGCGCTGTTAAAGGCCGAGCTCCAGATCGACAAGCGTTCCAACCATTCGATGTTAGTGCGTTATGTGCAGCCTTCCTTCGATGCCGCTATCTCATGGGGATCAAAGGATCTCGTTTTCACCAACAATACCGAAGCCCCTGTATATATCGCGACCAGCTGTGACGGAGCGGAGCTGACCATCAGCGTTTACGGAAAGGAATACCGCAGCCCGAACCGCAAGGTGGTCTATACCTCGGTAGAGGTAGAGAGGATCCCGTCCGAATCGATCACGAAGGAAGATCCCAATCAGCCGGTAGGCTTCATTGAGAAGAAGGGCTCGAACCATGATCAGTGCACCTCTTATCTGAAAAAGACGATATATGAGGACGGAGAGGTTGTGGACATAGTCGAGTTCAAGACGGATTATTACAATGCCTCGTATGAGACGATTACGATAGGTACTTTTGTAGACCCGAATGCTCCTGTGCCGCAGACTGACGAAAACGGCAACCCCGTAGATCCGGGGACCGACGATGGTCAGCCCACTGACCCGCCCGCCGATGACGGCGAGGGTGACGGCGGTGAAGAGCCCGAATCTCCTGAGCCTGAGCCCACAGAGCCTGAGCCTACCGAGCCGGAGGAAACTGAGGCAGAGGAAACTGAACCGGAGTCAGAGAGTGAAGCGGAAGAATAATTGTTGAAATGATGACGCGAGGCCGATGCTTCGCGTCATTTTTCAGGGTATAGATAAAAAACGGATGAGGGCCGAAAAGACGAGCCGGATATGGCGGATGATCACCGCGTGGGACGGGTCACAAAGAAAACGCTGCCCGGAAACACAGCGGAAACGGGAAAGAGAGAAAAAATGGAAGGAAACTATCTGATAGTACATAAAAGCATTCTGCCCGAATGCTACCTGCGTGTGATAAAGGCGCGCAGGCTGCTTGAGACCGGAAAAGCAAGCGATATCAGCAGCGCGGTAAAGGCGGTCGGGATCTCACGCAGCACATATTATAAATACAAGGATTATGTTTTCGAGCCCTCGGAAAAGGCTTCCGAGCGAAAAGCGGTACTATCAATGATGCTGTACCATTCGCCGGGAGTACTGAATGCCGTCCTCAGCTGTATATCGGAGCTCGGCGGCAGTATCCTCGCAATGACGCAGAGCCTTCCGATCAATGATTGGGCGAGCGTTACGATCTCCCTCGATGTCAGCGGTCTGAGTTCAGGGATAAACGAGCTCTGCGGGCTTATCGGCAGTAAGGAGGGCGTGGAGCAGGTAAAGCTTCTGGCGCTCGAGTAAACGGTGCTGCCGAGTTATCGGGACTTCGCTAATGCTTTTTTATAGATTTCGATGTATTTTTCCGCCATCAGCTTTGCGGAAAAAGCTTCTGAGCGCAAACCGGCGGCTTCCCCCAGCCTCTGCCGCAGAGCTTTGTCGCCTGCCAGATGCAGCATCGCCGCCTCCAGCGCCTCCTCTGTCGGCTCAATGAGCAGACCGTTTACCCCATCAGTTATCATGTCCGGAATGCCTCCGACTCTCGATGCAATGCAGGGCAGTCCGGTCCCCATCGCCTCTATAAGCGTCATCGGCACGCCTTCATATACCGAGGGGAGCAGGAATACGTCCGCCTCATGCATCACGTCGTAGAGAGACGGAAGAGTCCCGCAGAAACGTATATAATCGTTGGCTTGAAGCTCCGCGGCGAGAGCTTTGCATTCGCCGAGCAGAGCTCCTTCACCGTACAGGTCGAGCCTGGCGTCCGGGAGCTTTTCATGAAGCTTCGCGAAGGCACGGATCAGAAGAGCGTGATTTTTTTCGGGTGAGAAGCGTCCGATATGCAGGAAACGGACGGCTTTCTCCGGATAGGCTGCCACGGGACGGCAGTTTTCGAGCGGGACGCCGTTCAGTACGATAGGTATATCATCGGCATTCAGTGAATACAGCTCAGCTACTGATTTTTGGATCTCATCACTCAGCGCCACGGGGATCACCCCCTTGTGCCTGTAGAGGTATTTGTTCACCATGCGGTCGGGACGCCCGAATTCATGCTCGGCGACAGTACAGACCGTATGTACGAGAGCAGGCACGCCGAGACGCGACGCGGCAGGCTGAGCGTATTTTGCGGTGTAGATGTGAGTATGGACCACATCGGGCTGAAAAGAACGCAGCTCGTTTTTTACCCTTCCGAATACGGCGCGGTCGAAGCCTTTTTTTTTGTCGAGATACCGGATCTCTATCCCTTTTTCTTCCAGACGGTCGCTGATGGGCGTATGCTGCGTAAAAAGGCTCAATACGCGCACCTCATGTCCGGCTTTTTTCAGCTCGACGGAGAGGTTTTCGCACATCGTCTCGACTCCCCCCAGAATAAAGACCGGCAATACCTGTAATATCTTCATGATTGTATCTCCTGTGTCAGCACGGAGCTCTCAGATATTGAGAGCCGATTCCGCGAAAAGCACCGCCGGTCCGCTGGTCCTTACGCGGTCGTTTCCCTGTATCCTGCAGTTCAGCACGCCGCCGCGCTTTGAAGCCTGATATGCGACGATGTCGCTTTTCCCGAGCATCCCCGACCAATAGGCCGCGATCTGGCAGTGGGCGGAACCGCAGACCGGATCTTCAGGGATGGAGAGCTTCGGACAGAAGCTCCGTGAAACGCAGTCAAAACCGGCCCCGGCTGCCGTCGCGTTCTGTATCCTGCCTTCCAGACCGGTCAGCAGCGACTGATCGGGGGCGAGAGCGCGGACGATATCCTCATTATCGAATACGCAGATCAGGTCGAGTCCCAGAACGGCCTTTACGGGCCTTGCACCGAAGGCGGCCTCCATGTCGTCGGTCACGGGGATTTCGCGCAGCTCGTAGGCAGGCAGATCCATTTCATAAAAGTCGCCTTTTCGCGTGATCGTGAGCCTGCCGCTCAGCGTATTGAAGCTTACGCTGTCGGCGCCCGGCTCGACGTAATTCATGATCACAAAGGACGACGCGAGCGTCGCGTGACCGCAGAGCTCGACTTCTGTGCCTGGGGTGAACCACCTCAGCCGGTAGCCGTCCTCCTCTTTTACGATGAAGGCGGTCTCCGAGAGATTGTTTTCCGCCGCGATACGCATCATTACAGCCTCGTCGGGCCATTCGCCGGGGAGGCAGACAGCGGCGGGATTGCCGCTGAAAACATGATCAGTAAAGGCATCTACGATATATTGCTTCATAACATCTCCGAATCATTTTAATAATACTATTATACACTACTGCTGATCGTTTTGAACATTTCGGCGCGGAAAAGTTGTTTTTTCCGGACGGCAGGGCAGGATCCACGCAAGTTGACTATATCCGGTTGAAAGGTTATAATAAGTTGATTCATATCCTAAGTTCATCGGGAGAACGAATGAAAAGCTTTATGTACAGGTGCCGGGAAAGCATGGTATTTGTGGTGCGTTTATTTTTATATGCCGCACTTCTTTTCGTGTTGCTTGGCTTCCTCTCGATATTCAACAGGCAGGTCCTGACGATCTCGAGGACCTCTGCCATAATGACGGTGATGTTCATATTTACGAGTGTCACCATGTCCGCCATATACGGAAAATACGACGTGGGAAAGCGCAAGAGCAAGCCCATCATTATTTCGCTTACGCTTTCGACGGTAATCACCGATATCGTGACCTTCGTCATGATGATCATCATGAATACGAACGAGACCACCGGAAACAGACTCTATCCGTACCTCGGATATGATATCCTGCTGGTGCTTGCCGCGATGGTGGTGCAGACGATTCTGATAGTGGCGCTCACCTATGCCGGCAATGCGGTATACTTTCATTTCACGAAGCCCGAGAGCTGTATAGTTATCACAAAAGGGGCGGGCCTTGTGCCTGATTTTGTGCGCGGGGTGAAGCAGTACCGCAAGCAGTACAGGATAGACAGATACATTAGCTTTGATGATCCGGATATCCGTGAGGCGATCTCCGCCGCGGACTCGGTATTCATCGACGCCGTGCCCGATACGAAGATGGATGAGCTGCTGTCATATTGCTACGGACTGAGGAAAAATGTTTACAGACCGATGGACATCCTCGGTGTGATGACGAAGTATTCAGGGATAGTGTTCCTGGATGATGTCCCGATGCTCGGAAGGCAGAGCAACGTAATTACTATGGGGCAGCGCATGATAAAACGCGGTTCGGATATCATTTTTTCCGTACTGGGACTCGTGATATTCTCACCGCTGCTGCTTATCTCCGCAATAGCGATAAAGCTCGAGGACGGCGGCAGCATAATCTTCAGGCAGAACCGTGTCACGCTGGCAGGCCGTATTTTCAATATCTATAAGCTCCGTACGATGCGTGAGAATGTCGAGCAGAGCATGACGGTCGCCGGAGACAAGCGCGTGACAAAGGTAGGTGCGATACTCAGAAAATTCCGTATAGACGAGCTGCCGCAGTTCCTGAATGTGCTGAAGGGCGACATGAGTCTCGTCGGACCGCGGGCGGAGATGCTGGAGCACGTGTATCTCTATTCGGAAAAACTGCCGGAATTTATGTACCGCTACAGGATGAAGGCGGGGATCACCGGCTACGCCCAGATCCACGGCAGGTATAATACCACTCCGAAGGACAAGCTGATGATGGATATGACATATATCGAGAGTTTCAGCATTTGGAACGATCTGAAGCTTCTCCTGCAGACGGTGCTGGTATTCTTTAAGGCCGATGACAGTACCGCGGGCTTCAGCAGTGAGGATGATGAAAAGCATCGCAGACAGGCCCGTGAAATACAGAAAAAGGTAAGGAACGGAAATGAACAGTGAAACGTTGATAAGTATAATCGTACCGGTATATAAGGTCGAAGCCTACGTCGGAAGAGCAATCGAAAGCATTCTGGCGCAGACCTATCAGAATTATGAGCTGATGCTTGTCGACGACGGATCGCCTGACAACAGCGGCGCGATCTGCGAGGAATACGCGAAAAAGGATAAGCGTATCAGCGTCTTCCACAAGGAGAACGGCGGGGCTCCCTCGGCGAGAAATTATGCGATGGACCTAGCGAAGGGCGATTATTATTATTTCATGGACTCAGACGACTGGGCCGAGCCGACCATGCTGGAGGATATGGTACGCATAGCTCTGGAGGACTCTGCGCAGCTCGTGGTAGCGGGCTTTTATATCGATACTTATTATTCGGATGAGGTGTATCTGCGCGATATCTGTCAGGCACCGTCGGCGAAGTATTCGGACGCGGCCTCCTTCAGACAGGCGGCAGCGGGGCTTTTCGACAGGAACCTGCTGTATACTCCCTGGAACAAGCTCTGGCAGCGCTCCTATATTGAGGAACGGAAACTGCGTTTCCCCGCGACCTTCTGGGATGATTTCCCCTTCGTGCTGTCCGTCATAACGGACGTGGAACGTGTCAGTGTGACCGAAACGCCTTATTATCACTTCATCCGCAAGCGCGAGGAATCGGAGACTGCCGCGTACCGCCCTCAGATGTATGACAAGCGCGAGGAGGAGCACAGCTGGATGAAGGACATCTATTCTCACTGGGGTATAGATGATGAGATGAGCCGCGAATTCATCGGCCGCCGTTATATCGAACGCTTCATCGGCTGCATCGAAAACCTGACGAATAAGAAATGTACACTGTCCTCCGGTGAAAAGCGAGCTCTGGTAAAGAAGATGCTCTATACCGACAATGTCGCGGAGGCTCTGGCGGTGGCGAAGCCCCGTTCAAAGATGATGAAGCTCATGCTCGTGCCGATCCGCATGAAAAATGTGACGCTGACTCTGCTGCAGTCAAAGGTCATATCCGCCGTAAAGCGCAGGAATACAAAGCTTTTCGCGTCACTGAAATCAAAGAGGTAAGATGGAAAGGCCCGAATTATCCGTTATTATTCCGGTATATAACGCCGAGAGTTTCCTCACGGCGGCGGTGGAGTCTGTGCTGTCGCAGAGTTTTGGTGATTTTGAATTGCTGCTCGTGGATGACTGTTCGAAGGATGGCAGTCTCGCGCTGGCGCAGTCACTAAGCGATAGCGATGACCGCGTGCGCATATTCAGGATGCCGCGTAACGGCGGCGCAGCTGCCGCAAGAAATGCGGGGATCAGACAGGCGCGCGGAAGATATGTTACCTTTCTCGATTCGGATGATGTATATGAGCAGGATCTTTTTGAAAAGGTCCATCAGGCATTGATGAATGGGCCTGATGTGGTGCTGTGGGGGCTCGAGGAAGAATATTTCAGAGACGGCGTGATAGAGAGGACTGTGGATGTCCTCTGTGGCGAGGGGTACTTCGGTACGGAGGAACTGCGCCGGAAGACAGTAGAGCTCGAAAAAAAGAGTCTCTACGGCTATCTCTGGAACAAGGCCTACCGCACGGAACTGCTCGAGGGACGCGAGATCCCGAAGCAGGCCTTCAACGAGGATGAGATGTTCAATATCGCGCTTTTCGACGATGTGAAAAGCCTTTATATCCTGCCTGTCACAGGGACTCACTACCGGATAAGAAAGGCGGGCAGTCTGACTCACAGGGAACTGCCGGAATATTACGGCATCGCGATGCGCCGGATCGCGGCTCTCGTGGATCAACAGGAACGCTGGGGGATCTATGACGCGAATACGGGCCGTGAGATGGCCGGAAGATATGTGCGGTACGTTGCTTCGGAGCTCGAGCGCAACTGTCATGCCGCGCGCGGACTGGATCACGCGGGCAGGAAGGATTTCCTGTACTCGGTATATGGCTCAGAGCTTTATACGAAGCTGGCTCCGGTCGCAGAGCCGGAAAACGCATTGTTAAAGATTCTGGCGTCCTCTCTCAGAAAAAAACGTATCGCCCTGCCGCTCGCGATCGGCAGAATGATATACATAGTAAAAACAAGATTGCCCGGACTGTTTTATCGCGTCAAGGGCTGAGGGAAAGACTATGAGACTGAGTGTGATCATTACTGCTTTTAACAGACAGGCAACTGTCGGCCGCTGTATAGATAGCGTTCTCGGGCAGGACTTTTCCGATCTGGAGCTCATCGTCGTGGATGACGGAAGCGAGGACAATACCGCCG
>JAZRWL010000051.1:0-4788 GCA_045599685.1 Lachnospiraceae bacterium | reverse complement strand
GACATCCTGAAGAGCGAGGGCGAGGACGCCTATGTCAACGGTTCGATAGTAAAGGGTGACAGCAGGATCGAGTTTGTATGAGGGACGGCATGGCGAAGAAAAAAGTAGCCGTACTGGTGTCGGGCGGCGGCACCAACCTGCAGGCGATAATCGACGCGCAGAACAGCGGGATCATAAAGAGCGGCGAGGTCTGCCTCGTGATCTCAAACAGGGAGAGCGCTTATGCCATCACGAGAGCGCAGAATGCAGGCATCCCGGTAAAGGTAATAGTAAAGAAAAAATGCCGCGATCAGGAAGACTTCGAGGCGCAGCTAACGGAGGCGATAGAAGCGGCAGGAGCCGAGCTCATAGTGCTGGCAGGCTTCCTTTCGATACTCGGTCCCGGCTTTACGAGGCATTTTGATCACCGTATCATCAATGTTCATCCCGCGCTGATCCCTTCATTCTGCGGAGCGGGATATTACGGGCTGAAGGTGCATGAGGAAGCCCTGAAAAAAGGCGTGAAGGTCACCGGAGCCACTGTGCATTATGTCAATGAGATACCCGACGGCGGAGAGATAATCTCCCAGAAGGCCGTCCGCGTCTATCCGGGCGATACGCCCGAAAAGCTGCAGCTGCGCGTGATGAAGCAGGCGGAATGGAAGCTTCTCCCCGCGGCTATCGAGAAGATCTGCAGCGAGTGAGGAAAGGAGAACGGTATGGACATTTACAAAATCAACACCCCCGCAGAGCTGATGGAGGGCAACCCCTATGTCGGCAGAGGCATCATCATCGGAAAGAGCGCTGACGGCAAAAAGGCCGTCGCGGCGTATTTTATCATGGGCAGGAGCGCCAACAGCCGCAACCGTGTCTTCACCGAAAGAGACGGAGCGGTCTATACCGATCTCTTCGACGCATCAAAGGTCGAGGATCCGAGCCTCATCATATACGCGGCGGTGCGTGAAAAGGATAATAAGCTCATCGTTACGAATGGTGATCAGACCGATACGATCTATGACGGTCTTGCAAACGGCCTTTCCTTCAATGAGGCGCTCGAGAGCCGCGAATTCGAGCCCGATGCGCCGAATTTCACCCCCAGAGTCAGCGGTATGCTGACCTTTGCCGACGGTGATTTTTCATATCAGATGAGCATATTGAAGAGTCTGGATGCCGAGGGCAGCGCCTGTGCGAGATATGGCTTTTCCTATCCGTCAAAGGCGGGACTCGGTCATTTCATTCACACCTATATCACTGATGGCAAGCCCATCCCCACCTTCTGCGGCGAGCCCGAGCGTATAGCGATCGCGGATGACATCGATGAATTCGCGAATGAAGTCTGGCGTGTGCTGGACAAGGACAATAAGATCTCTCTCTATGTGAGATATACCGAGCTTTCGACCGGCAGAGTCGAGAGCAGGATGATCAATAAAAACACGAAATAAGGAGGGCGTTATGACAGAATTCGAATTAAAGTACGGCTGCAACCCCAATCAGAAGCCTGCGAAGATCTACATGAAAGACGGCAGTGAGCTGCCTCTTCAGATATTGAACGGAAGACCAGGCTATATCAATTTTCTGGACGCCCTCAATTCCTGGCAGCTCGTCAAGGAGCTGAAGGAAGCCCTGGGACAGCCCGCGGCGGCCTCCTTCAAGCATGTGAGTCCCACATCTGCGGCCGTGGGAAATCCGCTGCCCGAAAAGCTCAAGAAGGCCGTGATGATGGACGATATCGAGGGCCTCGACGATTCGCCTCTGGCCTGCGCCTATGCCCGCGCCCGCGGAACGGACAGGCTCTGCTCCTTCGGAGACTGGGCTGCGCTCAGCGATATCTGCGATGTCACGACCGCGAAAATGATAAAGCGCGAGGTCTCTGACGGTGTCATCGCTCCCGGCTACGAGCCCGAGGCGCTGGAGATACTGAAGAGCAAGAGGGGCGGCAAGTACAATATCGTCCAGATCGACCCCGACTATGTGCCCGAGGTACAGGAGACGAAGCAGGTCTTCGGTATCACCTTTGAGCAGGGACGCAATAATTTCAAGATCAACGAGGAGCTCCTCGCGAATACCGTGACGGCAAACAAGCTCCTGCCCGACGAGGCGAAGAGAGACCTTATCGTGGCGCTCATCACATTGAAGTATACCCAGTCGAATTCGGTCTGCTTCGCGGTGGACGGACAGGCTATCGGTGTAGGCGCCGGACAGCAGAGCAGGGTGCACTGCACGAGACTCGCGGGCGGAAAGGCCGATACATGGTTCCTGCGTCAGCATGAAAAAGTCCTGAGCCTTCCTTTCAAGCCCGAGCTCATGCGCGCCGAAAGAGATAACGCCATCGACGGTTATATCAATCAGAATGAAGAGGATGTGTGCGCGGACGGCAACTGGCAGCGCTATTTCACCGAGCAGCCCGAGCATTTTACAAAGGCCGAGCAGCGCGCCTATCTCGACACCATCGACGGTGTTGCGCTTGGCTCTGACGCATTCTTCCCCTTCAGCGACAATATCGAGCGCGCTCATCTGAGCGGTGTGAAATACGTGGCTGAGCCCGGCGGCTCCATAAGGGATGACGCCGTGATCGAGTGCTGCGACAAATACGGAATGACGATGGCCTTCACCGGAATGAGGCTCTTCCACCATTGATGAGGCGGACGTGGGTGTTTTTCCTGCGGAAGCGATAACAGCGAAAATACAGAGGTGAGCATATGAATATCCTGGTCGTAGGCGGCGGCGGAAGAGAACACGCCATTATTAAAAAGCTGCGCGAGAACCCTTCTGTGGAGCATATATACGCGCTCCCCGGAAACGGCGGTATAGCGAATGACGCGGAATGTGTCAATATCGGCGCTACCGATATCGATGGCATCTGTGCCTTTGCGGCGGAAAAGCATATTGACTACGCGGTGGTGGCCCCCGACGATCCGCTGGTGCTTGGCGCCGTGGACAGGCTGAACGGGCTCGGAATACCCTGCTTCGGCCCCGACAAAAAGGCGGCCATCATCGAAGGCAGCAAGGCTTTTTCAAAGGAACTCATGAAAAAATACGGTATCCCTACCGCAAAATATGAGATATTCACCGATATGGCGGAGGCGCTCTCCTATGTGAGCAGTCAGCCCTGCCCCGTCGTGGTAAAGGCTGACGGTCTCGCTCTGGGAAAGGGCGTCATCATAGCAAAGGATCACGCCGAGGCCGAGGCAGCAGTCAGGTCGATGATGGAGGACAAAAAGTTCGGAGCCAGCGGCGAGCGCGTCGTAATAGAGGAATTCCTCACCGGTCCCGAGGTCTCCGTGCTTTCCTTTACGGACGGAAAGACCGTCGTCCCCATGATCTCTTCCATGGATCACAAGCGCATCGGCGAGGGTGATACCGGTCTCAATACCGGCGGTATGGGCACGATCGCTCCGAATCCCTATTATACTGAGGAGATCGCGGAGCGCTGCACTAAGGAGATCTTCCTTCCGACGATAAAAGCTATGGCCGCGGAGGGCCGGCCCTTCAAGGGTTGCCTGTATTTCGGCCTGATGATCACTCCCGGCGGGCCGAAGGTGATCGAATACAACTGCCGTTTCGGAGACCCCGAGGCGCAGGTGGTACTGCCTCTGCTGGAGACGGATCTGCTCTCCGTCATGCAGGCAGTGACTGAGGAACGCCTGGCGGATATCAGGATAAAATGGAGCAACGGCGCAGCTGCCTGTGTGATACTGGCTTCGGGCGGGTATCCCCTGAGCTACAAAAAAGGCCTCCCGATCGAGCTTCCCGCGGAGCTGCTGCCGCAGGTGTATGTCGCCGGTGCGAAGGAGGCGGATGGCAGACTGGTCACGAGCGGAGGCCGTGTGCTCGGTCTTACCGAACTCGGACCGGATCTGAAGACCGCGCTCGCAGGCGCGTATGAAAAGATAAAAATGATCGATTTTGAAGATAAATATTATCGCCGTGACATCGGCGCGAGAGCCTTGAAGGCAGAGGAGGTATGAACCTTGGTTTACAGGATATTCGTTGAGAAAAAACCCGAATTCGCTTTTGAGGCGAAGGCATTGAAAAGTGAGATAAATGACCTGTTGGGCATCGCTTCTGTCACCGGTGTGCGCGTGATAAACCGCTACGATGTAGAGGGGATCGACGGGGAGCTCTTCAGATATACGGTAAAGACCGTATTTTCAGAGCCCCAGACGGATCTTGCGACCGATGAGCTCTCCGCCAGCGGCGCGGTCTTTGCAGTGGAGGCGCTCCCCGGACAGTTCGATCAGAGAGCTGATTCCGCGGCGCAGTGTATCCAGATCATCTCACAGGGCGAAAAGCCCCGCGTACGTTCCGCGAAGGTCTATGCTTTGTCCGGCAATGTGAGTGGGGACGAGCTCGCCCGCATCAAAAAGCACGTGATCAACCCCGTAGAAGCGAGAGAGGCGGCCTTTGAAAAGCCCGAAACGCTGGAGGAGATTTTCGATACACCTGATTCCGTCGAGACTCTGAACGGTTTTACGGCGCTCGATCATGACGGGCTCAGGAGTTTCGTAAGTGATTACAGCCTGGCTATGGATGTGGATGATATCACCGTATGTCAGGATTATTTCAAGTCCGAGCACAGGGACCCCACCATCACCGAGATCAGGATGATCGATACCTACTGGTCCGATCACTGCCGTCATACGACGTTCCAGACGGTCATCGATGATGTAAAATTCGAGGATCCGCTGCTCGAGGCGGCATATGAGGATTATCTGGCGGTCAGAAAAGAGCTCCATCGTGAGAACAAGCCGATCTGCATGATGGATCTCGCTACCGTTGCGGTAAAATATCTCAAGGCAAACGGAAAGC
>JAZRWL010000050.1:0-3414 GCA_045599685.1 Lachnospiraceae bacterium | reverse complement strand
CAGCAATGACCTTTCCGCCGAGATCCTTTGCTCTGTATGCTATCCTGAAGCATTCCAGCACCAGAAGCGCCATCAGAAGGATGATCACAAGACTGCCGACGAAGCCGAGCTCCTCTCCCACTACGGCGAAGATAAAATCGCAGTTTTCCTCCGAAAGGAAATTGCCGTTTTTCACGGATTCGAAGCTCGTCGTATTCAGGCCCTTGCCGTAGAGCTGACCGGACGAAATGGCAAGCATGGAATTGTCCTGCTGTGTCGTCAGACCACTGGCGGCAAAGGAGCCGGGATTGAGCCAGGCCATTATTCTGTTGAGCTGATAGTTCTTGAAAAGAGTATCTCCGCCCTGCATCAGTCTTACGATCGCGAAGACAGCGACAGGAATGACCAGAGCCAGAGCGCCCAGTATCCACTTATAGCTGAGCTGAGCCACATAAAGCATGCAGACGAATATGAAAATATGCACTATAGTTGTCGACAGATCAGGCTCCATATATATGAGCACACACGGGATCGCAGCCAGAACCAGCGCGAAGCCCAGGATATGCGGCTTGTTGATCTTTTCTCTGTAGCGGTTGAAAAAAGCGCCGAATACTACTATGATACCGATCTTCGAAAACTCGGACGGCTGGAAGCGGAAGCCCAGATCGAGCCATCTTGCCGCATTGTTCGTCGATGTACCGATGAACAAGACGGCGAGCAGCAGAGCCAGCACTCCGAAATATATTATCGGCGCGAGCCTGAAATACACATGGTAATCGACAAACGACAGAAAAATCATCACCGCGCCGCCGATGCACATCCCCAGAAGCTGCTTTTGCAGAGTCGCGTCTCTCGTGGTATCATTTGCCATGGCGGAGCTAAGCACTAAATAACCGATTACGCAGAGCGCAATTATCAGGATGATGAGCCTGAAGCTGTATTTTCTTATTCTATATTCGGAAAAGCTGAATATCTTCATTTTCGGTCCTCAGTCTATAACAACGGCATCCGATGCCTGTGAAGCGCCGCGTTCCAGAATTTCCTCGAGCGTAAGCTCTCCGTAGTAAAGATTGAATACATCCGAAGAGATCTTAACCGAATTCGCCGCCGTATATCCGTTGATGATCGTGACGGAGACTCCGATCTCGGGATCGTCATACGGAGCATATGCGATAAAATTGGCGTGATTCGGACGGAGCTTGTTCTCTTCCGCCGTTCCCGTCTTCCCGGCGATCTCTACGGAGCAGGTGATATTCTTTTTCGTACCGGTATTATCCGTAGCCACAGCACGCATTCCTGCATGTATCACGTCCCAGGTGCTCTGTGAAAAATCAGAATGGCCGACGAGTTCTGTCCCGTATTCCTTTAAGGTCGAGCCGTCCTTTGACGCGGTTTTATAGAGCAGCGTGAGCTTATTGATCGTGCCGCCGTTTGCAAGCACCGAAAGATATCTGGCGAGCTGGACATTTGAGAAAAGATTCGTACCCTGACCTATTGCCGTGGGAATAGGCGCCGTATTGGAGACCTGAGGTTCATTTTCGGTGAGCTGGAGGCCTGTCTTTTCACTCAGGCCGAGTCTTGATGCATATTCCTCGAATACTCCGAGACCTCTGCCTTCATTGTATGTATCCTCTGACGCCTCGACAGAATAATCGTTCTGTGAAAGCCTGAAACCCATCTCGCAGAAGAAATAGTTGCAGGACTGCGCGATCGCTCCGACAATATTCAGCGGGGCATGGGGCTCATGGTAGGTAGAATAATATGAGCAGGCGAGGTTCAGGCCCTGCTTCGTGAAGACGCCCTCAGGTTCCATTACATAATCCGCTGATACGACTTCCTCCTCAAGCGCCGCAGCTGTCGTTACGAGCTTGAAAACAGAGCCGGGAGCCTTCTGAGCCTGAGTGGCGGTATTGTACAGGGGACTCGACATATCATTCACGAGCTGAGAATAATAGGCTGTATCTATCGAGCCTGACAGCCTGTTATTGTCATAGCTCGGGTAGGATACACAGGCGAGCACCTCTCCCGTATTGACATCAACTATGGTGACAGCTGCCGAACATGGATCCATAGCGAGCTGAGCCGGGGTGATTTCGAGGGATTTTATCTTTGACACCATGAATTCAAAGGCGGTATTCTCATCGCCGCTCTCGAGCTCTGCAGCCGCAATAGGATCTCCGGCCAGTACTCCCTGCTCAAAAAGAGCCAGGCAGATCTGACAGCCGGTGATCTTCTTTTCATATATCAGCTTTTTGAATACTCTTTTATTGAATACGTCGCTTTCCTTCAGGAGCTCCTCTATGCGGTTCACAAGTCCGGTATAAGTCGCCTCGGCACTTTCATAGTACTCCTTCAGGCCGAGCTTCGTGACATCAATCCAGTTCTCGGAGAGAGCATGCTTCAGAAACTCGCTCAGCGAGATGGTCTCATCCTTCTTATACGCTACATAGACCTCGTCGTTCTCATCGACATTTTCGGTGATAATATATCCGTTTTCCTTCAGGACCTCATATACATAGCTGAAATATATCTTGATAAAATTCTCGCGTTCCTCAGGCACCTCTCCGCCGAGATCCTTGTATGCGGTAGGCTCGGACGTAAGCAGTTCCTCCTTTATCAGCGCATAGGCCTCGTTCAGGCCGCCGGTGAAAATATCATAGATCTCCGCGCTCACAGAGCCTTCGTTCGCTTTGGCCAGATCCGATATCCTGATGATATTATTGTTTATCATCTGATAATAAGCCTCGTATATCGAAAGCCTGCGATTCGAGGCGCTGGTGCCCGCAGGATTATAAACAAGATCGTTATCAAGCTTGTCTACGAGTATGCCTGCGAGGTTCTGCTCGACAAGATGGTAGATACCGACCTGCAGATCGCGATCGATCGTAAGATAGATATCGTTTCCGGTGACGGGAGCGGTCTCTTCCTTTACCTCGAGGACATGTCCGAGACTGTCAAGATACATCGTCCTGCTGCCCTTCACTCCCTGCAGATCATCCTCCATCGAAGCCTCCACACCGGTCTTGCCGACGATATCACCTGAAACAAATCTTTTTTCTTCATTGGCGACATTCAGACGTTCGAGATCATCTGCACTGGCCTTTCCCGTATACCCGATTATATGCGCGAAGTATATCGCGTCATTATACACGCGCCTGCTCGTTTCCTCAACATCGACGCCCTCCATGGAGTCATTGTGCTCCAGCACCTCCGTCATAGTCATCTCACTGACATTTTCGGCTACGGTGACGGATTTATAGCGCTGATAAGAATACAACGAGAGCAGATAACGCATGTTTATCACAGCGAGCGCATCTTCGGTGCTTATCTCGTAAGTCCCCGCGTCTGCGGCGCTGCCGTATTTTCCGATACCGTAACGCTCGTAAAGGAGCTCGTAAAGCCCCTTCGCGCTGATATTCTCATCGCATTCCTCAT
>JAZRWL010000049.1:0-4555 GCA_045599685.1 Lachnospiraceae bacterium | reverse complement strand
ATAAGCTCGAGTGCCTTATCCTTCGTGATGCCGTTGTACTGAGCTACTCGCTCAACCTTGTCATCGATATCAGCGTAGATGAAGACATTTGTGGTATTGGGATAATCGTGAAGAGCGTAATCGGCGCAACGACCGATTATTACGCAGGATTCCTTCTCCGCGAGCTTCTGAATAGTCTCAAACTGGGCAAGAAAGACCTTTTGATTAAGCGGAGCCTGCATGTATCCGGAAAAAGAATGACCTGCAGTACTCGTATCCATTACAAGCGAATAGAAAAAGCTGTTGAGCGGCTTTTCATCATGGGTCTCGAAGACCTCCTTGCAGAGGCCGCTTTCCTGAGACGCAAGGTTTATCAATTCCTTATCATAGTAGTTTACACCCATGCGTTCTGCGAGCTTCTTTCCGATAAGTCTGCCGCCGCTTCCGAACTCACGGCCTATGGTAACAATTTTGTGCCCAAACATATGTGAACCTCCTTCGCTTTTATTTGTAATATTTATATCACAATTTGCCTTAGATTTCAATGTTGGTGTGTTATTTAGTTATATAATTAAGCGCCAAAATTCAAAGTGAAGTTTATTATTTGACAGAAAGTCCGCATTTTCTGCAGAGATCGGTGAAGTATTCCGGCAGAGGGGAACAGACCTCGATATACTCTCCCGTTATCGGGTGTATTAGTCCGAGCACCTGCGCGTGAAGAGCCTGCGAGGTAGTCCGGAAGGTGTCGGGGCGGTTGCCGTATACCTTATCTCCCAGGAGAGGATGATTAATATGATCCATATGAACCCTGATCTGATGGGTTCGACCTGTTTCGAGAGTACATTCCACGAGGGAATATTTGTCAGCTTCCGCAAGTATACGGTAATGGGTCACTGCTCTCTTGCCGTCGGGACGGACACAGTTTTTCAGCCGGTTTTGCGAGGATCGGCCGATATTTGCATCGACGGTACCGGACTTTTCACTGAAAGTTCCGTGGACTATCGCAACATAACGGCGCGTGATGGAATGGAGAGCAAACTGTTCCGCAAGGCCGCGGTGAGTGAGATCATCCTTGCAGGCGACGATCACGCCTGAAGTATCCTTGTCTATCCGGTGGACGATACCGGGTCTCAGGACACCGTTGATACCGGACAGCTGACCCTCGCAATGGAAAAGCAGCGCGTTCACTACCGTGCCTGAAGAATGTCCGGCTGACGGGTGAACGACCATATCCTTTGGCTTGTCGATAAAGATCAGATGGTCGTCCTCGTACAGGACTGAAAGAGGTATGTCCTCCGCCTTCGCTTCTATGCCTTCGGGCTCGGGAATGGTGAGATCTATGCGTTCTCCGCCGCGTATGCGGTAATTCTGCCTGACGGCGACACCGTCGGCAAGTACTCTGCCGCCTTTTATCAGAGACTGCAGATACGATCTTGACATATCGTCGTACTGATCGGACAGATAGACATCCAGCCGCAGACCGGCATCGGCCGTGTCAGGAAATATGACTTCAGCCATGCTTAAAGAGCTCCTTAAGATCCTCGTTTCGGTATTTGAATATGACCAGAAGCATAATGATCACGCAGGACCACGAAACGAAAATATCGGCTATATTAAAGACCGGAAAATGAATGAAGGTCAACTCGATAAAATCGACGACATATCCAAACGCTATGCGATCGATGAGATTGCCTATGGCGCCGCCTGAGATGAAAACGAAAAGCACCTTCAGAGGCAGATAGCGTTTGTCCGAAGGAAGATGTATATAAAAATAGACCAGAGCCGCAAGTGCGGCAGCCGTAAGGATCAGGAAGAATATCCGTCCGTCTTTAAACATGCCGAAAGCGGCCCCTGTGTTTTCATAATAAGAAAGCCCCAGAACCCCGTCGATGAGCACATGATCGCTCTGACCCTTCAGATCCCTTGCTGCGAGATATTTCGTCCAACGGTCGATACCGACGAGGGCAGAAACGCCGAGAATCGCGGCTGTGTATTCTTTTACTTTTGATAAGGTCATAAATTCAGTAAAAAGACCGCTGATCTTCAGCGGTCTTCAGTGTCAATCCATATTCGCCGTGCTGTCTTTTTTGATGAATTTGTTCTGGTTGAAATCACCGGTAAGCCCTATGTGGCTCGGAGTAACGATGAAGATATTGCGGTTTATATTCTGAAGGTTGCCTTTCAGGGAATAGCAGGCACCGGAAGCAAAATCGATGACACGCTGAGCAAGACCTGAGTCGACTCCCTCGAGATTTATCACGACCGCTCTTCCGCTGATCAGGATATCGCAGAGCTCCTTCGCGTCGTTCATGGAGGTGGGTTTGACCATGCAGACCTCAAAAGAACCCTTGGAAGACTGCCTCATGGGAACCACATTGGAGGCAGGCTTTCTGGAAGTAAGTCTTCTGCGGGTCGCAGTCCCAACGGGAGCTTCTTCATCTTCGGGATCGTCATCAAGATCGAGTATGGAAGCTTCAGCGTCCCTGTCACGCGCAGACGAAGAAAGCTGAATACGGGATTTTGACTTTCTGTTATCGTAATCGTCGAGATTCAGATCTTCATCCGGCTCGAATTCATAATCATCATCGTCATCGTTATTCAGACGCATCGAATCAAAAAAACCTTTAATTTTGCCAGCCATCGGTAATCTCCAATCCAATCATACTCTTTTTATTATCCTTATTTTTTTGCCTGTGTCAAGTAACAATTAATATTATACTATACAAGTCCGCTTTAGTAAATAAACTGTCCGCTGACTGCACCGTCGGGATAGAGAAGGATCTTGTCATAGGGCTTTATACCGCCTGTATCAAAGCTCTCGACGATATAATAATCCTCACCCTGATCGATGACCTTGAAGGGCTTGAATAACGCGTAGCCCTTATTGATATTATATACTCCGTGTATAGTCTGCGTTTCTTTCACTGCCATCCTCGAAGTCGAACCCGGGGCTGTAATTATCGTACCTTCCGGAAGCTCGCTCACGGGTATGTAGCTCATCCCGTCGTCGTGATACATGATCTCAGGGATGAGGAAGGATACTTCCTCTCCGCTCTCGCCGGAGGTTACGACCTGCAGTCCCTCTGAGCTCGTATTTCCGCCCGCAGTGATATACATATCGGGGATGACATAGAATTCCTCTTCAGCGGCAGCGTCCACGGGGATCACGAGACCGATCTTTTCGCTGCTTTCTATTTCGAGACGCAGATATCTGCCGGAGGCAAAGTCAACCATATATTTTGTGAGTGATAGCTTGCCGTATTTGCCGCCGTCGCTCCCTTTTACGATCTCAAAACGTACTGTGGCCTCAAGATCGGCATCGGAGAATCTGATCTTCAGTGTATTGCTGTCCCCGAAGGCTTCGACATCGGAATCGGTGAGCATGATATATATGGACCAGGCTTCGGAATGAATGATCTTGTAGACGGGGTCCCCGTTTTCGACCTGATCGTTCCTGTTGGTCTGCTGTCGTTTGTAATCCTTTGTATTGAAATCGGCGGCGCTGATATTCTCGGGATCAAAGCACTCATATCCGTCAGTATAGTATTCCACGATACCGGCTGCACCCGCGCCGTACATATGAAATGTCGGAATGCTCGCCATATCGATATTTTCGGAACCGTTAACCGTCCTGTACCTGATGAGCGCCGCGTCGAGATTGTATTTCAGATCATAGACCGAACCGAACTCCGCAGCGTCATAGGACATTATGAACTCATTGATATTGCGGCTTACGCTGCTGATTCCGACAGCTTCGGAAAACGTCGCCTCATTCAGACGGTGGAAAGAACCGTCCTCATCTATCGAATATATGGGTGCGGAGAGAGCCGCCCTGCCCGATGCCGGCGTGTAAAAATCGATATATCCGGATGATTCGGCGTAAAAGATATCCTCCTCTCTCACTATGAGTCCGGTCTTCTGATTGCCTCTGTACAGTGAGCTTTCCTCTCCCACGGTATAGACGGTAGGCTTAACCTTTGTGATAAAAGCCGTGAGGTGGTATACAAGATAAACAAGCACCACGGCAAAGAAAAGCACTCCGAAAATGAAGTGCCTGCTGCGGCGCATTTTTACTACGTTACCACTCATCTTGTGTTATTTTGAGAGATCACAGGGCTCTCCGTCCTTCCAGATCCTTTCGAGATCATAAAAGAGCCTGTCCTCACGGGAGAAAACATTGATTATGATGTCATTGTAATCCATCAGTATCCAGCCGGCATTTCTGTATCCCTCTACGGATCTGGGCTTTACGCCGACCTTGGCGAGCTTTTCCTCGATATTGTCGGCTATAGCCTGTACCTGGTTGGAATTATCACCGTTCGTGATGATGAAATAATCGGCTATGCTGGAGATCTTTGAAATATTGAAAGCCTTGATATCATTTGCCTTTTTGTCCTGCATGGCCTCGTTGATAATGGGTAAAAGATCCTTTATTTCCATATTTTGCCTGCCTGTTGTCTATATTTGTAAGAATTATATACGAGAACGGTATTTTCGTCAATTACTGCCCCCTTTTTCGTGAGATAGTCGAGTGTTTCTCCGGCTATGTCCGCTACAGTACCGTCGATATCCGTCA
>JAZRWL010000048.1:0-2999 GCA_045599685.1 Lachnospiraceae bacterium | reverse complement strand
ATTTACAATGTCAATATTCGCATTATGAGCATCAAATTCGTAAGAGGTCTTGATCTTGAGATACAAATTCTCTCCGTCTACATAGTAGGTCACGGACTCACCGAGCTTCGTTTCATCTGTGATCGCTCCCTCCGGTACATTACCGTCACCCTGCACGTCCTCACTCTGATCATTACCGGACTCAGAAGGAGCTCCCGTGGTCTCCGGCGTCTCTTTTATGGTCTCCGACATCTCTTTTGTAGTCTCAACCGGTTCTTTTGCGGTCTCGGTCGTCTCTTTTCCGCAGGCGGTAAGCGCAGACACCATCGCCAGCACAAGCAATAAAGCAATAATCTTCTTCATAATAGTATCCTCCGGAAATCAGATCTCGTCAAAGTTTTTCGTCCTGCACATACCGACGCTCATCACATCCGTATCATTGAAGGCTTCGACAGCGCTGAATCCGAGATATTCTCCTCCGAGATCCTTGTACAGGACGGAATCTGAACCCTCGTATTTCTGCACGAAACCGTCCGCCTTCAGTACATCGATATAGGCGCACATATCCTCATAGGCAGCGCCGAATGCATTGAAATAGTAAAAAGTCGTGCCTGAACCGGATGTGTAATTCTCTTCAATGGAAAATTTCCTGCCGCCGAAGCTCCATACCGGAAAGCCAGGCAGCTTTTCGTTCCATTCGCGAAGTCCCGCGGTGCTGTTCTCCACAGCCTTTTCGTACGCCTCCGCCGACTGCGAAAGTCGCTCTGCAGCCTGTTCCGGCGATGTCTTCGATTTTTCCGCCGTCCCGGCATCTGTCTGAGCTGCAGCGTTGATCGCCTGCGTCGCTTCATCGAAAGAATCCGCGACCGAATTCGCATAGGCCTCCGCCTTCGGAGCAATTATCTTTTCCGTAGCTGAGCTTACCGCGTCACGGATCCCTTTGCTGACACCGTCACTTACGGCATTACGAATTATGTTTTTCAAAAATCCCACCTTTTCCTCCTGTCAGATGCGAACACTCACCTTCATTTTGCAATTCCGGGCTGAGATCCGTCCCCTGCGGTCTCATATTATGGCCCCCCGGCAAATACTCCCGCCGGTATCGCTTTTAACGCATCATCATATACTCATTCATGAACTCTTTCCCCATGGCAGGAAACAGGCAAAGCACTTCATCGTCGATCTTTCTTATGTCTCCGTTATCCCACTCGTATAACTCGCCTCTGTAATACTTCTGACTGTAATCATACAGGAAAAGCACCTGTCCGTCCTTCGTGACCGTAAAATCATATACATCGTCAGCGATCTTTTCACTTTCCCTGCCGTCGAATACATTCAGGGTCCCGCATTCCTTATCGTCGTTCCAGTCCGAATAATAAAAGGTCTTTCCGAGGCTTGTCGTCAGCTTGTAGACAGATGCGTCGTAATCGACCATTACGTGATCGATGTACAGCTCTCCCTGATCGTAATTGCAGTCCTTCAAATAAATGAGGGTATTGCCGTTCTCGAAACGGCAAGAACCGGTACTGACATCATTGTCATATACTTCAGCCTTTCCGGCAGTACCGTCCGCTACCGGAATACGGTAAAGATCACCATAGCCTTTTCCGTCGGGGATATCATCGATATAAGCGATCGAAGTACCTGCGGCGTTGACGCAGAAATTCGTCGCGAGCTTTTCCTGCTTGATCACGGACGCGGTACCCTTTACGGCGATGTACACATTCTTAGATGAATACAGCGCGTTCTGCACCATGCTTTCGATATCGCTGACGCTTTCTACATCTGAAAGTCTGACTTTTTCAAACTCAGACTGTTCATACGCCTCGTAAACGATCACGGCGTTTTCTTCCGCACACGCAAAACGGCTGATGTAGGAGTCCGTAAGAACTGCCGTCTCAGTACCGTTATAGTAGCAAAGGGTATAAGCCGTCTGTCCCATAGTCTCTTCGGCGAGTTCTTCCCTGATCTCATCACGCTCGGCCTTCGCCCGGTAAGCGTCGTAAGCCGCATAATATTCTGAATCCAGACGTTCGTACTCGGCTTTCCATGCCTCATACTGTTCCTCATATTCCGCGTATGCCGCGTCATACTCGGCCTCGGTCTTATAGCTCCAGTAAGAAGGTGCGGCAGGCTCCGCAGGATATTCCGGATATTCCGGCTCGGTAACGGCGCCATCCGCTTCTGCCATGTCATCGGTTACATAATCCGAAAGGGAGGTCTCTCCTTTTTTGTACGTCAGATAATATATTTCTCCGGAATCATAGATACTGATCACTCTGTCAACGTCCGGAGCGATCTTTTCCTTTTCAGCACCCTCAGACTGCCTGTACAGAGTACCCTCCTTGATATAATATACGGCAGTGCCGCCGTCCCAGGTCACAAATTCAAGCGAGGAAGCGTCACCTGCGATCTTCTCCTTCTCCTTGCCCGCGCTCTTCAGATATATGCTGCCATCGTTATTAAGATAGCAGATTTTTTCGCCGTTGCCGGATACTCTGTATTCGATGACCTCACTCGCAATCTTTTCCTTGGTTCCCTCTCTCATATCATATTGATAGAGATTTTCATCTTTCATATAGGTAACGAGAGTCGCAGGATCATTTACTATATAAGCACTGACACCGGAATCGAGCTTTACAGCTTCACCGGCGGATCCGGAGGTCTCTCTGCAGTACAGATTGATGCCGTCATCGTCATCACCGATCTTGTCGGGGAAGAAAATATATTTTCCATCATCACTCACATAAGTTAAATATGAAAGCGTTCTTCCTGCTACGGCTATGTCTTCATCATCCACGTTTGAGGTATCGACTAATCGCGAGGTCAGCTGCCCGGCAGACTTGCCTTCACTGGTATCGGCGCAGAAGATCTCTCTGTCCTTTACATAAAAACTGTAATTGCTTTCCCCGCCCGCGAGCAGAAAAACGACGAAGATAATGGCCGCGACAGCCACTATACCTGCCGCGCCGAACAGGATCGCTTTTTTAAAGTCGGATCGTAGCCATGTCGTTCTGTGA
>JAZRWL010000047.1:0-2976 GCA_045599685.1 Lachnospiraceae bacterium | reverse complement strand
TCATCACGGTCAGCACGCCTGTAACCGACAGTAATCAAGAATCTGTGTTCAAGGTCAATGTGACAGTGACGCCAAAAGAGATGACGACTGAGGGCGAGACGGAAGTCCCTTCGGCAAAGAAGGAGACCGAGCCTTCTACGGAGAGAGAAACGACCACAGCCGGGGAGACCACGACGGCAGAAGAAACGACGACAGCCGAGGAAACCACGACAGCAGAGGAAACGACGACGGCGGAGGAGACCACCACAGCCGAGGAAACGACGGCGGAGGAGACTACCACAGCCGAGGAGACCACGACAGCAGAGGATACGACTGCAGCCGAAGATACGACCACTGCAGAGGAGACAACGACTGTCGAAGAGACGACGACATCCGGCGAGTGATGCTTTCCGCAGGGAATGCGGATCATTGATGATTTCGTAATGAGCGATACTGTTGATAATAAAGAATATACATGGATAGCGCCCTGTCATTTCGGGCTCGAGTCGGTATGCAAAAGAGAGCTTACAGATCTCGGGCTTGAGATCACGGCGGTAGAGGACGGAAAAGTCAGCTTCCGCGGTACTTCCGAGGCCTGCGCGCGAGCGAATATTTTTCTGCGTACTGCTGAGCGTGTACTGTTGCAGGTCGGAAGCTTTGAGGCCAGGACCTGGGACGAGCTTTTCGAGGCTACGAAGGCTCTGCCCTGGGAGGAATTCATCCCGGCAGACGGCAGATTCTGGGTGACAAAGGCGAATTCGATCAAGAGCGCCCTTTTCAGTCCCTCGGATATACAGTCGATCATGAAAAAGGCCATGGTCGAGAGGATGAAGCAGAAGTATCACAGGGACTGGTTCCCGGAGGACGGCGCGGCTTATCCCGTGAGAGTGTCTATATTAAAGGACCGTGTCACGGTCGGACTGGATACGAGCGGAGTTTCACTGCATAAGCGCGGCTACAGGCAGCTGGTCAGCAAGGCGCCCATCACAGAGACGCTTGCCGCGGCGCTCATCATGCTGACGCCGTGGAACAGCGAGAGGATACTGGTCGATCCCTTCTGCGGCAGCGGTACTTTTCCCATCGAAGCAGCCATGATAGCGGCTGATATAGCTCCGTGTATGGACAGAGAATTCACTGCTGAGGCGTGGACGAATCTGATCGAAAAAAAGGCCTGGTACAGGGCAGTCACCGAGGCGGAGGACAGGATCAGGCGTGATGTTCATCCTGAGATACAGGGGTATGATATCGACGGTGAGATCGTAAAGGCCGCCAGAGAAAACGCGAGACGCGCAGGGGTGGATGGGCTGATACATTTTCAGAAACGCTCAGTGGAAGAGCTGAGTCATCACAGCAAATACGGTTTTATTATCACGAATCCTCCTTACGGCGAGCGCCTGGAGGAAAAGGAAGCTCTGCCGAAGCTTTACTCGACCATCGGCGAGCGTCTCAGACTGCTTGATACCTGGTCAGCATATATCATCACCGCCTACAAGGATGCCGAAATGTACATCGGCAGGAAGGCGGACCGCAATCGGAAGATATATAACGGCATGATGAAGACTTATTATTATCAGTTCATGGGACCGAAGCCCCCGAAGAAAAGGAGAGAGGACATTGCAGAATAAATACAGGCTCATTGCCGCCACGGGAAACCCCGACAAGGTGCGTGAATTCAGAGAGCTCTCCGGAGACAGTCCCGTGGAGATCGTTTCATATAAGGAACTCGGAGTGAAGGTCGATATCGTCGAAAACGGCAGTTCATTCGCGGAGAATGCTCTGCTGAAGGCGAGATCCGTGCATGCGGCGACCGGCGGTACGGTTTTCGCGGACGATTCGGGTCTGTCAGTCGATGCCATGGACGGAGCTCCCGGAATCTATTCCGCACGCTTCATGGGTGAAGACGCGGATTATGAGACAAAATGCGGTGAGATATTCAGGCGTCTACGGGGCGTTCCGGAGGGAAAGAGGGGCGCTGCCTTTTGTTGTGCGATCGCCTGCGTTTTTGAGGACGGTACCGAGGAGGTGCGGGAAGCCGAGGTCCGCGGTATGATTATCGATGAAATGCGCGGCGAGGGCGGCTTCGGCTACGATCCCATTTTTTACGTGCCGGAATTCGGCTGTACGACGGCTGAGATGACAGAGGAACAGAAAAATAAGATAAGCCACCGGGGAAAGGCTTTCCGCGCCGCTTTGCCCGGCATATTGGAGCATCTTCTGAAAAATGAGTGAAAGAATACTGATCGTAAGCGATACACACCGGTATTTATCTAATTATGCTTCAGTTATCGAGCTGGAGGGGAAGCTGGACCGGGTCATCCATCTCGGAGATATGGGCGGAGAGGAGGAGACCATAGAGAGTCTTGCCGGCTGCAATGTGGATTATGTCATCGGTAATAATGACTGGAGGTTTTTCGAAGATAAGGAAAAATATCTTGTCATAAACGGTTACAGCATGTTCCTGACGCACGGACATTGCTACGATATAAATGCCGGATATGAAAAGCTTTTGCGCAAGGGCCTGGAAATGAAGGCCGACGCAGTGCTTTTTGGACATACGCATATGCCGTATCTGAAGCGGGAAGGTAGCATCATGCTGGTCAATCCCGGCAGCATCGCCTTGCCCAGACAGCCCGGGAGGCAGCCTTCATATATCATTCTTGAGATAGATGATGACGGAAAGGCCGATTTTTCGCTGCGCTATCTCGGAAAATAAAAAACAGCGGGTCATGCACGGATCGCCGAATTCCGCAGATAAACCGCTTGACAAAGGCAGAAGTAGTCTATATAATGGCACTTGCGTTTATTGATGCGGGTGTAGTTCATTGGTAGAACACCAGCCTTCCAAGCTGGATAGGTGGGTTCGATTCCCATCACCCGCTTCGTGTAAACACGACATGGTGGGTGTAGCACAGTTGGTCAGCGCGTCAGATTGTGGCTCTGAAGGTCGTGGGTTCGAGTCCCACCACCCACCCCTCTTGGGCTATAGCCAAGCGGTAA
>JAZRWL010000046.1:0-3005 GCA_045599685.1 Lachnospiraceae bacterium | reverse complement strand
AGAGCTCCTCAATATCCCGGTGCTCGGTCTCGTCGAGAATATGGCATATTTCGAGTGCCCGGACTGCCACAGAAGATACAATATCTTCGGTGAGAGCCAGCTGGACGAGCTTGCGGAAAAATATAAAGTCAGTGCTGCGGCTCAGATCCCGATCGATCCCGCGATCGCGAAGGCGGCGGATGCGGGCCGTATCCAGGACCTCGAGCAGAACTGGCTTGATAATATAGCGAATACGCTATAACAGTTTATTTTAGGGGGAAAAGAGAATGGCCGAAACAAGCGGTGGTACTAACAGCAGAAGAGAAGCCATCCTGAGACTGATCTCTGAGGAGAATATTTCTACTCAGAACGATCTGCGTGACAAACTGGAGGAATTGGGGCACTCTGTGACTCAGGCGACGATCTCGAGAGACATCAAGGAGCTGCATCTGGTAAAAACTGTAGATACCGACGGTGTCTACAGATATCAGGTGGCAAAATCCAGAGAAAAATATGAGATCTCGCACAAGTTTTACTCTATTTTCCGTGACAGCGCTGTGAGCGTAGCCTGCGCCCTGAATCAGGTCGTCATCCATACCTATACGGGTATGGCCCAGGCGATCTGCGCGACTATGGACGGTCTGGAATGGGCCGGTGTCATAGGCACCATCGCGGGAGATGACACTATCCTTGTGATATGCAGGGATGAGCGTTCGGCATCGAATCTCGCAAAGAAGCTGAGAGAAATCTGAACAGAGAAACGCGCCGACATCAGGTGATATCGATCTGGCAGACCGCGACAGGTCTGCCCTGGTCGGCGCATTATTAAAATGTGCGACGAAAACGTATTTTTTACTTGCATTCGTCATGCAATTATGATAACATAATCGACGCCGCTATTTTTCTATGGCTCCATGGTCAAGAGGTTAAGACATCGCCCTTTCACGGCGGTAACCCGGGTTCAATTCCCGGTGGAGTCACTAAGGACCCTTAGCTCAGTTGGTTAGAGCAACCGGCTCATAACCGGTCGGTCCTGGGTTCGAGTCCCCGAGGGTCCATTTACAACACTTCGGCAGCAGCCCGGGAGGCGCCAGCGAAGTGTTTTTATTATTTACAAGGCCCGATGGCTCAGTTGGTTAGAGCGCCGCCCTGTCACGGCGGAGGTCGTGGGTTCGAGTCCCATTCGGGTCGCTTCTGTTTTGCCGGTGTGGCGGAACAGGCAGACGCACAGGACTTAAAATCCTGCGGGTAGCGATACTCGTACCGGTTCGATCCCGGTCACCGGCATCTTTTTTCTCCGTATCATACGGGACTTATTTTTCTTTTTTATCTCTTTTTTTCAGCGGATATGGCGGAATTGGCAGACGCGTCGGATTTAGGTTCCGGTGGGGCGACCCGTGCAGGTTCAAGTCCTGTTATCCGCATATTATCCTCAGTTTCTTTTCATCTTTTATCTGAAACGAATCTCAAATAATCTGATATACCAGTCGCATTCGCCCGCTCGGACGTCTGAAAATATTATGCAGCCGGAGACGGCATCAGCTCATTCGCCCGTTCGGGCAGTGAAATCATACAAACAGAGGTGAATTATGGGAAAAAGCATCAATGTGATCTCCTTTGAGGAGATGGCAGCTTCGGCCGGGAAGCTGAAGACTGCTTCCGAGAATTACACTGAGCTTTCGAACCGCCTGATGCAGGAGGCGGGTTCGATGGGAGCAGCGTGGGAGGGCGCGGACAATCAGGCCTTCGTGGAGCAGATAAGCGGCTTTGCGGAGGATCTGAAGCTGATGGCTGCGCGCCTGCAGAGCGCGGGCGAGGCACTTGACAGACAGCGCGCGAATTATGCCGCGAGACAGGATGTGAATCTCAGCGCCGTCAGGCAGCTGGTGAATTGAGGAGGTGCGAAATGGCAGGAAACAGTATCAAGGTCAATACAGACCAGGTATCACAGGCGGCTTCTGCTCTGGAGAGCCTGAATAAGCAGCTCACGGAGGAACTGGCAGCCAGCAAGGCCGTGATAGACGGCCTCGCCTCGGTATGGGAAGGAGAAGCGGCCGAACGTACAATCTCGGCCTTTAATGAGTTTGCGACGAAGTATTTTCAGAGCTATGAGGACGTTATCACCGGTTATGTGCAGTTTTTGCGCACGAATGTAGAGCAGGGATATGCGGAGACGGAAACGGTGAATGTCAATCTGGCTGAGACTTTCAGATGAGCAGGGGGCATCGTGCGAGGGCACTGCTCGTCGCCGTTATTGCGGTGCTGGCTCTGGGAGGGAACGGATGTATGGAAAAGAACGTCGATGACAGGATCATTGAATATCTGACAGGAAAATACGATGACGAATTCACTGATATAACGCTCTACGGAGGGTACAATGGTATCAAGGCGCACAAATATACCGCGAGGTCGGAGACGCTGGGAAGTGAAGTGAATATCGTGGTTTACGACAGAGGAAAGCCCGGGGAAAGATTTTATGACAATTATCTCAGTGTGAAGTTTGAGGACGCCGTGGCCGAGCTCATACGTGGGCTGCTCGCGGAGGCTCTGGAGCTGCTGGAGGAGGAGATCTATCTGGAGTACGGTCCGAATCCCGCGGCGAAGGTGGACTGGGGCTGCGACGATACATCTTTTTCCGAATATATCGCGGAGCCCTCGTCATATATCACCTTTTCTGCCGGAGTCGTGAAGACGGTACCGATATCCGGACGCAAGCTGACGGAGGAACAGCTGGAAACGGCTTTCCGCGAGGCGGGCCTCTGCTGTACCGGAAGGGTATATTTTGTCGATGAGGCTTCGGAGACCCTGACAGACGGAGAGCATTTCAAGACAGCGATCGGGCGCGGCCTGTACGGCGACAGGTTTTATTTTCAAATGGTCGATACGGGCGGTTTTGAAAAATCGTACTGGGAGAATAAGTGATGGATGAAATGACCGCTGAGCAGGCCGAGCTTGCGGCCGTATTGGACAGCTTCGTATATCTGGATGATTACGCGGCGGATATCGAGGGCGGCACTCTGGGCGAG
>JAZRWL010000045.1:0-2244 GCA_045599685.1 Lachnospiraceae bacterium | reverse complement strand
GGGAGGCTCTTGAGGCCGCGTCAGGAATAGCGGAAGCAGAACGAAAGAGAATGAAGCCGGGCTACCATGTCTGGATACTTATTCCGGATGATCCTGATAGAATAAGCGCTGTCACGGACGGCCTGCCCTTTATGACCGAAGCTTCGCTCGTGTCACACGGCAATGACGCAAGTCAGCTCCTGAAGGCTTCGCCGAAGGATATAGTCCGCGTGATCACGGTGGATACCTCCGGCAGCACGGGGGAGAAAAAAAGGATTTTTTTTACCGAAAAGGATCTGCAGGGGACTGCCGATTTTTTCACGCCGGGAATGGCTCCCATGATAAAGAACGGTGAAAGCTGCGCCGTTTTTATGCGCGGCAGCGGCATTTACAGTATACCGGGACTGTTGCGGATCGCGCTGGAACGCCTCGGAGCGCAGGTGATCGCCTTCGGAGAGATAATGGATGCGGAGGCCGCCGCGGAAACAGCGAAGACAGCCTCGTGCCTCGTCGGTTATCCGGGAGATATGGCTGCTCTTGCCGCTTTGTATCCGGACCTGAGGCCGGAAAGCGTGCTGCTCAGCGGTGATCTCATACCTGAGAGTATCGTGCGGCGTATTCGGGATGCTTGGGGCTGCCCGGTTTTCAGACATTGGGGGATGACTGAGACGGGTTACGGAGGAGCTGTGGACCGTGGTGACGGACTGTACCGGCTGAGACGTGATCTGATCGCCGAAATAGTATCTCCCGGGACCGGAGAGCGCTGTGAATATTCAGAATGCGGCGGAAATGCGGAACGTCCGACCACTCCCCTCGGAGAAATAGTGATATCTGCGCCTGACCGCGAAGGGATGCCTCTTTTCCGGTACAGAACAGGTGATCTCGGCCGTATCGCGGTGCTTCCGGACGGCAGCATGGCTCTTACGGACCTGAGAGGCAGACTGACGGATGAACAAGTCCTTGAAAACGGGACAAAAATAAGCATTCACACATTAGATCAAATATTGTATAATGAGATCGGTCTGGTGTACTACGAGGCTGAGCTGAAGGCCCGCTCGCTGCTGCGTGTGGGTTTTGCTGGCAGTATCGGTGAGGATCGCCTGAGAGAGCTTATAAGCGCTGCCTGCCCCGGGCTTCATACCGAATTTTACAGGACCGGTCCTGCTTACGGAAAGCGGAGGTTAAAGATTACCGATGAAAATTGCAGTGACCTGTGAAAATATGGAGATCACGGGACTTGTTCCGATGACGTTTAAGGACAGCCCTTTTCTCATGATCATCGACGCCGACAAAAACGAGATCTTCAAGATCTACGGCAAACAGGATGACGATAATATGGTCTTTGCCGAAAAGATCATAGAGCATGACTGTGAGGCCGTTATCTGCGGACCGATGGAGAAGGAGCCCTTTGAGCTTCTGGTGCCGAAGGGCATCACACGCTACAACGGCGCAGGGAAAAAGGTTCAGAAGGCCTATGATATGATGAACCGCTATCAGCTCGAGTGGATCGCCGATTATATCGGAGGTCCGGGTGCTTTCGGCCACAGCCATTCCGGAGAATGTGAGTGCGGCGAGGAGGAAGAGCAGGACTGACACGCGGAACGGGAAAAATTCATTTTCAGCAATATACAAAACAGGAGAGTAAAAATGGGAAAGTTTGATTTTACTTCTATCATCGACAGAAGAGGCATGGACGCTATTGCGGTCGACGGTATCGGAGCGTCCGGCCACGGCCCCGGAGGCCCCAAGGAGGGCTTTGACAAGATCCCCATGTGGGTCGCCGATATGAACTTCAAGACGGCACCCGCTATCGTTGAGAGCATCCAGAAGAGACTCGAGCATCCGCTGTTCGGCTATTTCCAGCCCAGAGATGAGTATTTTCAGTCAATTATCGACTGGCAGGCGAGACGCAACGGTGTCACCGGTCTCAAGAAGGAAAACATCGGCTATGAAAACGGCGTGCTGGGCGGCTTCCTGTCGGCTCTTCGCGTATTGACCTCAAAGAGTGAGAAAATCCTCGTCCATTCACCGACGTATGTGGGTTTCACCGGTTCAGCAGCCTCCGCAGGCTTCACCTTCAGCCACAGCCCTCTCGTACAGGACGAAAACGGCGTTTACCGCATGGATTTCGAAGATATGGAGCGCCGTATCGTGGATGAGAAGATCCATACGGCAATCTTCTGCTCACCTCATAATCCCGCCGGTCGTGTATGGGAACGCTGGGAGATAGAAAAGGCCATGGAGCTCTACAAGAAGTATGACGTA
>JAZRWL010000044.1:0-2665 GCA_045599685.1 Lachnospiraceae bacterium | reverse complement strand
ATAATTTTACACAAGATTTAGATGTTACAAAATACTAGTTACTGTCCAGGAACTGCCATAGTATTGAATAGCAGCCTCAGCAAATGATTTCATTTTCAATGCTGAAACACCGCCTCCATATAGAATTCCCTCTGTTACCGCGATATTCAAACAAGTAGGATATATCACTGAATACGAAATGATCCCTGAACCTGCTCGTTTTAGAATAGGATAGCGCAGCATACGGCTTTTAGATTATTCGTCTTCTTCTCGCTCGATATGGATCCGGGCCTGTTCGACCAGAACCCCGTCCACCGCGAGGACGGTCACCGTGAGCATATCAAAGCGGAAGCTGTCGCCCTCCTTCGGGAAACGGTCCAGCTGCTCCGTGATCCAGCCGCTGAGGGTCGTGTATTCCGTCGCAAAATCGTGCGGCGCATATTCCATTTCATCAAATGCATCGTAAATATTCGTGCTGCCGTCCAGAAGGAAGGTATCCTCCTTCACCTCGACCACGTCCTCCGGCTCGACCTCATCGGTCTCATCATAGATATCGCCGACGATCTCCTCGAGAATATCCTCCATGGTAAGCAGTCCCATAAGCCCGCCGTACTCATCCACGACAAAGACCATGTGCGACTGATTTTCGCGCATTTCCGTGAGGATATCCTTTATGCTCTTGGTCATGTGCACGAAGCCCGCCGGCAGCAGCATCGCCTCGATCGATTCACGGGTCGGCTTCTCTCCGGTCAGAAGAGCCTTCGCCAGCTGCTTCACAGGCAGGATGCCGATGATATGGTCGATATCCTCCCGGTATACGGGGATACGCGAATAGATCAGGGCCTCCGGATCGGAAAGCACCTCCTCCGGCGGATCCTCGATATTCCAGGCGCGGATCTCCACGCGCGGCCTTAAGATCTCATAAGCTGCCACATCGCGGAATTCGATCGCGGATTTGATCAGCTCGCCTGCCGCCTCGGTGATCACTCCCTCCTCCTGGATACTGTCCACGACCATCGCCAGTTCCTCATCGGTATAGCTCGGTTCGCTGTTTTCCGGCGTCCAGAGCGGCGAGGCCTTCCCGACCGCAGCCGAGACCAGCTTCACCACCGGTTTGAACAGCTTCATGGCAAAGGAAAGCGGACGGCTGAATACAAGCGCCAGACGGTTGGCATGATCGGCCGCCAGAAGCTTCGGGAATATCTCCCCGAACACCAGCAGGATCCCTGTTGCGATCAGCTCGGCCAGCAGATCCGCATTGGCATTTTCCGCAAACCAGATCTCGGTCGAAAGCAGCGTGACAACAGAGGCTGCCGCGATATTTACCAGGTCGTTGCCGACCAGGATCGTGGATATGGCACGGACATAGTCATCCGTAATACCGAGAGCGAGTACCGCACGCCGGTCGCCGCGCTCCGCCTCATTTTTAAGACGCGGCCGGAGCGCCTGGGCATACACGATCTCGGACGAAGAAAAGAAAGCGGAAGCACTGACCAGAAGAACCACCAGTGCGATCAGAAAAGAGCTTGTCATGCACGCACCTCCCCGCCCGCAGGGGCTTCGATCTTCTGTTCGTCTTCGTCCCAGATCTCGCCTACCAGTTCTTCCAGCAGGTCATCCAGTGTGACCATGCCTTCGGTCCCGCCCCAGGCATCCCGCACGATGGCGATATGGTTCTTGCGCCGCCGCATCTCATCGACCAGCGCGTGAAGCCCCATATCCTGCCCGATAAAATAGGGTTCGGACATCAGTTCCCGGACGGAAGGATATTCCGCCGGCGCCGAGAGCTTATGCTGCAGATACTGCTTGCAGTTTAAGATCCCGAGGATATGATCCATGTCATGATCATAGACAGGAAGTCTTGAGAACTTTTCATCGATAATCTTCCTGAAATTCACCTCATCCGCGTCGTGGATATCCAGACCGCTGATACGGATCCGGGGCGTCAGGATCTCGCTCACGGTGCGGTCGGTGAACTCGACCGCCGACTGGATCAGCTCGCTTTCATCTGCCTCCAGAACGCCCTCATCCTCGATAGACTCGATCATGGAGGTGAAATCATCCTCTGTCATGGCAGGGCCGTCGTCCGCTTTGCGGAGAATCTTTTTCAGCACAAAGGAAAGGCCCATAAACAGCCAGGCGACCGGAGTGAGTATGAGCATAAGGAACGAAAGCGGCACGGAGACCGCACAGGCAAACTCATCGCAGTTGGCCTTTGCGATATTCTTCGGAACCGTTTCCGAGAAAATAAATACAAGAAGCGTCATCACGACCGTAGCGGCAAGGGATCCTGCGGCGCTGTTTTTGATCAGGCGCACAAAAAGAACGGTAGCCAGGGATGTTGCCACTACGTGTACCGCATTGTTGCCGATCAGCAGGGTGATGATCGCTTTATCAAATTTTTCCAGTATGCGGAGAGCACGGCGTGCACTTTTCCGCCCGTCATCCGCCCAGGACATGAGCCGGACGCGGCTGCAGCTTGCATACGCCGTTTCGGTACCGGCGAAGAAGCCGCCGGCAAGAATGAGAATAAGAATCAGAATGATAGATCGTGGAATACTGTCTGCGTCCATTACGGACAAAACCTCCTAAGCTGCTTTCAAAAAAGCATATTTGTGTAAAATAATAGCATACCCGCTGTTTTCTGTCAACCTGCGCCGTGTATCGTTCTGTAAGCTATGAGCCC
>JAZRWL010000043.1:0-2609 GCA_045599685.1 Lachnospiraceae bacterium | reverse complement strand
CGTCGATCTCGATATTGATGCCGAGACCGCAGATGAAGGGTACATTGAACGCGGTATCGCCGGAAAGGACGATCCAAAGGGCAGCGGCAAAGACCGCCGCGGCGGACGCGAGCGTGACGCCATAATATATCCGCTGGCTGTTTTCACCGGCTTTTTTCGTAAATATATATCCGAGACAGGCCGTGAGCATCGGAAGAAGAATGAGTATAAGCAGTCTCATATCACCGCCTCCTTACCAGGGCACTATGGCTGAAACGATCTCAGCCAGTGTCGCTTCTATCTCTCCCGCGAAAAGCCCGGTGAAAAGGATACCGGCTGACAGGATGATGAGCGGAACGAGCATGCAGGGGCCTGCCTCATACACGTCGCAAACATCCGCGGGAGTGACTTTTTTATCGGGGAAATATGCTCTTCTGACAGGCTCGAAGCAATAGATCGCCGTGAGCAGAGCCGAGATGAGTATGGCGGCGGCGCCTGTCCAGGAATACCAGGTGCCGACCTCGAGGCTTGAGGAGAGCAGATACCATTTGCTCACGAAGCCTGAGAGCGGCGGTATGCCCGTGAGTGCCAGCGCACCGGCTGTGAAGCAGGCAAAGGTATACTTCATCCGCTTTCCGAGGCCGTCCAGCTCATATATCAGCTGTCTGCCGGTATGCACCATTACGGTGCCTACGCAGAAGAAGAGCAGTAGCTTTATCTCGGCGTGGAAGGCCATGTGCAGCAGCCCCGCTACGAGGCCGTCATCGGTCAAAAGCAGAGCGCCGAAAAGGATATACGAGAGGTTCGCGACGGTGGAATATGCCATCCTGCGCTTGAAATGTTTTTCCTTCACGGCCATAGCCGAGCCGAATACGATAGTGAACATTACGAAGCCGAGCGCGATATACTGCGCTGCCGTATCGCGTATGAGCCCGACTCCGTAGCCGAACCATGTGAGCCTGATGATCGCGAAAACGCCGGATTTTACCACCGCCACGGCGTGGAGCAGACCGGTGACAGGCGTGGGCGCGACGGAGGCTTTCGGCAGCCAGCCGTGCAGCGGGAAAACCGCTGCCTTTACGCCGAAGCCGAAGAAGCCGAGCAGATAGAAGAACTGCGTCAGAAAGCCCGCTTCTGCGGGTCTGCCGCCTGTGGCGAGATGTATCACCGACAGGAAGGCAAAGGCCGCACCGCCGATGGATACGACGAGGTAGGTGCGGGTCGCGCGGACAGCTTCGGGTGTCTTCGTATAGAGCACGAGTGGTACCGTGGACAGAGTGAGCAGCTCATAAAAGCAGTAAAGCGTGATGAGGTTTCCCGACATCGCGACGCCGAGCGTCACACCGAATGAGATCAGGAAATACGCGAAGAATACGTTCTGCCTGCCGTCGCCGCGCAGATATTCAAAGGCATAGAGCGTGGTGAGAGGCCAGAGCGTCGCTATGATCCCGGCGAAGAATGAGCCGAGTCCGTCCAGATGCAGCGTGAAGTCCATGGTACCCGAAAACCGGAACGCGGTGATGCTGCCGCCGTCGCCGAAGAAAATGATCAGCCAGGCGAGCACTGAGGTGACCAGAGTGATCGCCATGACAGGCGTATGCAGACGGAAATCGTCCTCGGTGTGCAGTCTGCCGACGAAAATGCCGCCTATTATCGGTGTCAGGATTGTAATCAGAATGAAGATCGGAGGCATCGCTACTCCTTACCAAAGTCCTGCGGACATATCCGCGAAGAAGCCGCCGAGCAGGCCGCCCGCGAGTCCGAGTACGAGCGTGAGAGCGGCGAGGATTAAGAGCGGGATGAGCATTTTCAGACCGCCCTCGTCATTTTTCGCGGGGAATTCAGGCTGTTTCCCGGGGAAGAAACCGTCCACGGTGATAGGCAGCAGATATCCTGCCGTCAGCAGCGCGGAAATGATCAGGATGACCGGCCCGAGCCAGCTGATAACGGAAAGCCCCGAGGAAAGAGAGCCCTCGGCCAGATACCATTTGCTGACGAAGCCCGCGAAGGGAGGGATGCCGATGAGTGAGAGGGACAGCAGGGTAAAGGCGCCGAAGGTACGGGACATCGCCTTGCCGTATGCCTTCAGTTCATCGACACGGTGGAGGCCGGTATTGTAGATCACAGAGCCGGCTGTCAGGAAGAGGCCGATCTTTGCCACGGAATGGAACATCACCTGCATCAGACCGCCGGTATATCCGTCGGGGGTCATAAGCAGAAGACCGAAGAGCACATATGAGATCTGGCTGACTGAGGAGTAAGCCAGACGTTTTTTGAAGACCTTTTCGCGGAAAGCCATCATCGAGCCCATGAAGATGGTGAGCAGCGCGAGGCCGAGGAGCGCGTACTGGACCCAGGTGCCGAAGAGAAGTTCGGTACCGGCGGTGAAATATACGAGACGCAGGATCGCGAGGACACCGGCCTTTGTGATGACGCCGGAAAGCACCGCAGACGCGGGAGCGGGAGCCTCGGGATGCGCGGTGGGGAGCCAGCCGTGCAGCGGGTACATACCTGCCTTTGCACCGAAGCCGATGACTCCGAGGAAGACCGCGACGAACACGAGAGTCTCATTGCCTGACACAGCGGCAGCGTTCAGCACGCCGCCCGCGGAGAAGTCGAGCGTGTCCGCG
>JAZRWL010000042.1:0-2496 GCA_045599685.1 Lachnospiraceae bacterium | reverse complement strand
CCTAAGACCGCTTGGCCTCCGACTTATCCTGGCTGGCGACGCGCTGCTGACCTTTGCCTTCGAGACGGCGGCGAAGGCCTTTGAGCTTACCGAAGATCCGGGCAGGATCGTCCGTGCCATCCGCGTGCTCGCGCAGAAGGCCGGTGTGGATGGCATGTGCGGCGGACAGGCTGTAGATGTACAGATGACCGGTCAGGAGATATCCGCGGAGATGCTCGAATATCTCTACAGGCTGAAGACGGGCGCGCTGCTCGAAGCCTCGATGATGGTAGGCGCGATAATCGCGGGCGCCGACGATCAGGAGGTTGCTATCTGCCGTAAGGCGGCGTCGGATATGGGATATGCTTTCCAGATAAGAGACGATATACTCGATGTGACCGGCGACGTGAAGGAACTCGGCAAGTCTGTCGGCCTTGATGAGCGCAATGTCAAGACGACCTATGTATCTCTGTTCGGGCTCGAGACCGCACAGGACAAGGTGCATACGCTTTCCTTCGCCGCGAAGGAAAAGATCGAGAAGCTGCCCGGAGACAAGACATTTTTCAACGAATATATCAATAAGCTCGAAGTGCGCAGGAACTAAAGGATGCTTCTGGATCAGATCCGAAAACCTAATGATATCAAGCGCGTTGAGCAGAAGGATCTGCCGGCACTCGCCGGGGAGCTCCGCGAGCTTATAATAGACAGGATCAGTAAAAACGGCGGCCATCTGGCCTCGAATCTCGGTGTGGTCGAACTCACGGTCGCTCTGCACCGTTCCTTCGATCTGCCGCATGACAAGATCATCTGGGATGTCGGGCATCAGTCCTACGCTCACAAGATATTGTCCGGCAGGCGGGAGGAATTCGAGCATATCAGAGAGTACGGCGGGATCAGCGGTTTTCCGAACAAGGATGAGAGTGACTGTGATCCGTTCACCACCGGTCACAGCTCCGCGTCCATTTCCGCAGGCCTCGGACTCGTTCACGCCCGCGATCTCACCGGAGAGGATTATCATGTGGTCGCGGTCGTAGGAGACGGCGCTCTTACCGGAGGAATGATCTATGAGGCGCTGAACAACGCATCAAGACTGAAATCGAATTACATAATCGTCCTGAACGATAACAACATGTCGATCTCTGAGAATATCGGCTCGGTATCCAGGATGATGAACAATATCAGGACGACTCAGTCCTATAATGAACTCAAGGAGAATGTCAGCGGCGCGCTTTCACGTATACCCGCAGTCGGCGAGGGGCTGGTGCGTCAGATAAGGAATACGAAAAGCTCGTTGAAACAGCTTTTCATTCCCGGAATGTTTTTCGAGAATATGGGGCTCACCTATCTCGGCCCCTATGACGGAAACGATATATATGCCATGATGAGCGCCTTCAGGTACGCAAAACGCATGAAGAAGGCGGTAGTGGTGCATGTCATGACGAAAAAGGGCAGCGGCTACACGCCTGCTGAGCGCCATCCCGATGTTTTCCACGGCATCGGTCCCTTTGACAGGGAGACCGGAAAGCCTCTGAAAAAGCCCGGGAAGACCTATGCCAGGATCTTTTCGCGCACGATCTGCAGGCTCGCGGAAAAGGATGGCCGTATCGCGGCAGTGACCGCGGCGATGACCGACGGCGTCGGTCTGAAGGCCTTCGCCGGGAAGTATCCTGACAGATTCTTCGATGTCGGACTGGCGGAAGAGCATGCCGTTACCTTTGCGGGAGGACTGGCGGCCGGGGGGATGAAGCCCTTCGTCTGCATTTATTCGTCGTTCCTGCAGCGCTCATACGACCAGCTCGTGCAGGATGTGTGTCTGCAGAGACTGCCGGTCACCTTTATCCTTGACCGCGCCGGTATCGTAGGCGCGGACGGCGAGACTCATCAGGGGATATTGGATATATCCTATCTTTCATCCATTCCGGAAATGACGGTCTTCGCGCCGAAAAACGGCGCAGAGTTTGAGGATGTACTGAACTGGGCAGTAGGCTTCGACGCCCCGCTCGCGATAAGAGTACCGAGAGGTCCTGCGTACACGGGACTCGAGGATCAAAGATCGCCGATCTTGTACGGACGCGGCGAGCTCATCAAAAAAGGCGAAGGAGTGGCTCTGCTCGCGGCGGGCTCCATGGTCGAGACTGCGGAGAAGGTGCGTGAAGAGCTGGAACGGTACGGAATATCGGCAACCCTGATAAACGCCAGATTCCTGGACCCCGCGGACAGGGAGCTGATACTGTCGCTCATCCCGGAGCATGGATTGATAGTGACCATGGAGGAAAATGTGCTCTCGGGCGGTTTCGGTGAGCATGTGGACGGTATCCTTGCCGATGCGGGCGCAAAATGCGATGTCATAAATGTCGCTGTACCGGATAAGTTCGTTAAACACGGTTCTCAGGCTGAGCTGCGGAGTGAATGCGGTCTGGACGCTGACAACGTGACGGAGAAAATACTAAAAAAACTCGGGATCGGAGCGGAGGCCGGAATATGAAGCAGAGACTTGACAATCTTGTGACAGACAGA
>JAZRWL010000041.1:0-3263 GCA_045599685.1 Lachnospiraceae bacterium | reverse complement strand
AAGGATACCGATGGGTATCTCCGCAGTGAACAGGAGCCGGGAGAGATCGTCCGTGATCAGGAGGAAAAGCGCTCCCAAAAGCATCGATGCCGGCAAGAGCGCCTTGTAGTTGCTGCCTGCCAGCCTTCTGGCGAGGTGCGGGATCACGAGCCCGATCCAGCCGATCATTCCGCTGACGGATACGCTCGCCGCCGTGATCAGAGTGGAGCAGATGATGATGACCGTGCGAAGACGCTTCGCGTTCACACCCATGGTCCTTGCTTCATCGTCACCCATTGTCAGGATATTCATCCTCCAGCGCAGCAGCAGGAGAGGGATGAGTCCGAGCGCCATCGGTATCACTGCGAAGCGCACATCCTCCGGCTGCGTCCCGTTCAGGCTGCCCATGAGCCAGTAGGTGATGGCGGGAAGCTGATCCTGCGGATCGGCGATCAGTTTGATAAAGGATGTGCCCGAGGAGATGAGAGAGCTTATCATGATGCCGGTGAGGATGAGCCCCACGACACGCCTGCTCTTCAGCCTGTTTCCCGTATATATCACGAGCAGAACCGTCAGCAGACTGGCGGTAAAAGCGAAAACGATGATCATTGGGCCGCCGGATCCCAGCAGGATCGCGAGCGCCGCTCCGAAGGCCGCGCCTGAGGAGGCGCCGAGGATGTCGGGGGCCGCCATGGGATTCTGGAACACGCCCTGATACGCTGCCCCCGCCGCCGACAGGCTGCAACCTACGAGACAGGAGAGGATGATGCGCGGTATTCGGTGGACCAGCAGCAGGGATTCCTGAGTCGCTGACCAGAAAGGCTCGATGTCGAAAAGATCGGATGTGATGATGCCGAATATCTCACGGATGCCGATAGGGTAGCGTCCCAGCCCGGCGGAGATTACGGCGGCTGCGAGCAGGATTACGGCCAGGATCACGATGATGCGGGAATAAGACAGACTTTTTTCTTTCATAAGCCCCTCATTTCATCCGGCAGATCCGGGCTTTCATATTTTTTGATAACAAAAAGAGCAAAATTTTTCTTCTTCGGCAGATAATAAGGATAGTCCTCCCTGCCGGTCTCCTGCAGAGCCCCGGCGAGGTAGGCCTTCGCTTCCTCTTCGGTCATGGACTCGTTATGGTCACGTGCAAAGGCTTCCGCTTCGCGTATGCTGCGGAAGGGCTGGCCGTGTTCGAGCGAATGCTTTTCAACGGTATATTTTATGCCGTGCTGCTTCAGGTATTCCTCGACTCCGTCGGAGCTGAAGGACCTTTCCGTCATTGCTCCCTCAGGCCCGAAGCGTTCTTTTTTATCCGTGAACGCGATCCAGATGAGCCGTTCGCGCGCAAACCGGAGATATCGCGGGATATAGTCCGATCCGCCGTGGAACAGTGCCATGACCGTATCCCACTGTCCTGAGAGCCTCAGGCCGTCGGAGCAAAGCGGTATGATATTCCTTATCCCGTTATCACGGATCATATCGCCGAGGGACGAGACGGCGGGCTCTGAGATATCCACACAGGTGATCTTATCAAAAAACGGGGACAGCTCCAGATCGATCAGACCGGAGCCGCAGCCGATGTCGCAAAGCGTAGTCCGCTCCGGTATGTGCTTCAGCAGTATCCTGGCGAGCTCTCTGTTATAGCCTGTATATTCCGAGGCTTCCCGAAACCACCTTGCACTCTGTTCATTCCATACGATCCCCATCTGCTATCTCCGTATCCTCCGGCAGCTCTTGTAAACAGCCGCTTTTCTCAGCGCATAAACAATAACAGAATAACACCGGTAAATATGTTGTTTCGACAACATATTTGCGATATTATTACCGGGGAGATTCTGCGGATGAGCCGGGTCTTCGCAACAAAGCAAGAATGAACGAGGCGGAACGGAATGGATGTATTGGTACCCGGATTGAAAAAAAGTGTTTTGACGGACTGCATGTCCCGCGACACCCTTGAAAATATCATTATCCCCGCCGGAATCGTCAGGACTTTTCCGAAGGATTCCGCGGTCTTTCAGATCGATGACCGGATATCCGATATCAGGGTGCTGCTTTCGGGTAAAGTAAACCTGTGCTGCTATTCTCAAGACGGTATCAGGGATCTGCAGGACAACCTGCAGCCGCCGGAGATTGTCGGGCTCGATCTGATATGTACCAGAACGAAAATATCCCCGTACATGGCGGTGGCGGCGGAAGACAGCAGTATTTTTTCTTTCCCTTCCGAATATATACTCAGCGCCGGACTGATCCCGGAGGCGGAACGGCTCGAGTGCATCGGAAAACTTCTGACTCTGCTGTCTCATTCGAGCATGAAAAAGGAATACCGGATCGCGATCCTGACGCAGAGCGGACTTCGCGACCGTATCATGACATATCTCACCATGCAGGCGGGGCGTCAGCATACGAAAACCTTTAAGATCCCCTTCAACAGGGATGAGATGGCCTCTTATCTCAGCGTGAACCGCAGCGCGCTGTCGCATGAGCTGAGCAGGCTGAAGCAGGAGGGAATCATTGATTTTCACCGCAATGAATTCAGACTTTTTTCCGTGTGATCATGTGGTATAATATCGGCGTAAGGACTCTTAATAAATGAAAAAACGGCGGCAGGTGATCCTTGTAAAAAAAAGTTGGCGGGGAGAAACCTTTATGTTATATTTACGAAACCGCCGCAGTAGATCGGGTCTTTTTTTTGTGGCCCGAAACGGACTAATAGATAGGAGAACAAGGCAATGCGCGTAAAGATCACCCTGGCATGCACAGACTGCAAGCAGAGGAATTATAACCTCATGAAAGAGAAGAAGAACCATCCCGAGAGAATGGAAACCAAGAAGTATTGCCGTTTCTGCAAGAAGCATACTCTCCACAGAGAGACGAAATAATCGGAAGGGACCGTTATGGCAGAGAATACCAAAACCGAAGCCGCGAATAAGCCTTCTTTCTTCAAGCAGGTAAAAGCGGAATTCAGGAAGGTCATATGGCCTGACAAGAAGCGTGTGGCGAGACAGACAGTTGCGGTCGTCATCGTTTCTGTGTGTCTGGGCGGACTGATCGCTCTTTTTGATGCCGTGATCAAGTTCGGACTGGGACTTATTCTGTAACAGGAGAGATACTGGCATGGCAGCTGCAGATGCGAAATGGTATGTAGTACATACCTATTCCGGATATGAAAATAAAGTCAAGGCTGACCTGGAAAAGACCATCGAGAACCGTAAGCTTCAGGATGTGATCCTGGAGGTGGCGGTGCCCGTGCAGGATGTAGTCGAGGTTAAGAACGGAGCCCG
>JAZRWL010000040.1:0-2115 GCA_045599685.1 Lachnospiraceae bacterium | reverse complement strand
CGGCGTTACCGCAGGGGCGGTGAATGTCAATATGAGCGCCGTCTTCGCCCGCAAGCAGGCAGTAGTGGAAAAGCTGCGCGGCGGAGTGGAGAGCCTCTTAAAGAGCGCAAAGGTCGATGTGATACGCGGTACCGGCACACTGCTCGGCACCGGTAGAGTGAAAGTAGCGAACGCTGAGGGCGAGACCACGGTTACGGCCGAGCATATCCTGCTCGCGACAGGCTCTGTTCCCTCACGTCCTCCCATCCCCGGACTGGAGCTGCCGGGAGTCATCACCTCCGACGAGCTCCTGGACGGTACTGACCGCCTGTATGAGTCGATCATCATTATCGGCGGCGGCGTCATCGGACTGGAATTCGCGACCTTTTATAATGATCTCGGCACAAAGGTCACTATCATCGAGGCGCTTGACCGCCTGATGCCGGTGATGGATCGCGAGATCGGCCAGAATCTCGGTCAGATAATGAAAAAACGCGGGATCGATGTCCATGTCGCTTCTCCTGTCAGCAATATCGAGCAGTGTGAAGGCGGCATGAGGGTGAATTCCACCTACAAGGACAAGCCCGAGAGCGTGACCGGCGAGGTGGTGCTCTGCGCTATCGGACGCCGCCCTTATACGGACGGCCTGTTCGCCGAGGGAGTCGAGATAGCCATGGATCGCCGTCTGATAGCGGTGAACGAGCGCTACGAGACTTCTATCCCTGGTGTTTACGCCATAGGCGATGTTGCTTCGAAGATCCAGCTGGCGCATGTGGCGACCGCCCAGGGCAAGAACTGTGTCGAGCTCATCGCGGGCAAGCAGCCTCTGCTCGATCCCACGATCATCCCCAGCTGCATTTACACCGTGCCTGAGATAGCCTGTGTCGGTATTACCGCAGATGAGGCGAAGGCAGCGGGACGCGCTGTAGTGAGCGGAAAGTATGTGATGTTCTCAAACGGAAAGACCATCATCAAGGACGGCGACCGTGCCTTCATGAAGATTGTGGCCGACGCGGAGACACACCAGATAGTGGGAGCGCAGTTCATGTGCGAGCATGCCACCGATATGATCTCACAGATCTCGGCGGCAGTGGCGAATAAGCTCACCGTAGAGCAGATGCTGACCTATATGCATCCCCATCCTACCTTTGAGGAGGGTGTGGGAGCCGCTTTGGAAGACACATTGTCAAAGTTCAAATAAAGGCGTATAATCAATATTGACCTCGAGCCGGCTCGCTGTGGCCGGCTCTTTATTTTTCAGAACGGGTATAATGTTGCCCGGGAAGAAAACGTGAACGGCAAACATTGAAAGGAGAATGATATGAAGATCCTTGTTTTGCAGGGGAGTCCCCACAAAAACGGCTCGTCCAATCTGCTCGCGGAGCAGTTCGTAAAGGGCGCACGTGAAAAAGGACATGAGATAAGCGAGATCGATACCGCGCATCTGTCGGTCGGCCCCTGTCTGGGCTGCGATCACTGCCGTACCGAGGGCTCAGTGGGAGTGTGCGTCCGAAATGACGATTATCATCTGATCCGCGATAATATCGAGAAAGCGGATATGCTGGTATTCGTGACCCCACTCTATTATTTCGGCTTTTCCGCTCAGCTGAAAGCGGTCATCGACAGGTTTTACTGCTTCAATAAGGAGATTCAGTCACGCGGCCTGAAGTCGGCACTAATAGCGGCGGCCGCAGATACGGATGATGACGCGCTGCCTTATCTCCAGCTCCATTATCTGAAAATATGCAGATATCTGCGTTTTGAAAACCTCGGAACTGTCCTCGGAAAGGGCTGCGGCGATCCTGAGAAAACCGCGAAGTCCGAATATATGAACGAGGCATATAAGCTCGGCAAGAGTATCTGATCAAAGTATGAAAGGAGTCAAAAATGGCTGCTATCCATGAAAAACGCCTGCTTATGCTGCAGGAGCTGATGAAAAAACAGAATATCGACTGCACGGCAGTCTGCGTCTCCCCGAACCTCTATTACACGACGGGATACGCGCCGAAAAAGGATGAGCGCTTCCAGACGCTCTTTGTGCCGCAGAGCGGCGCACCGGTGCTTGCCGTTCCGAAAATGTATATGCCGCACTCCACGAAGGATTGCTGCGTGAGCGATCAGCGTCCCTGGATAGAC
>JAZRWL010000039.1:0-9638 GCA_045599685.1 Lachnospiraceae bacterium | reverse complement strand
TAAAACCCGGAGGGAAAATGAAAGCTCCGTTTAGAGTCAGACTGCTGGCTCTGTTCATTTCAATAATACTGCTGCCGGTCTTCGGCTCCGGAAGCGCATACGCGGTAGGCGATGAGTCCCCGCAGACTGCGCAGGAGACGGAGGATGCTGTCGCGCCCATAGGCGCGGGCAATTTCTCGCAGCTGAATGTAGGCGATGTGCAGGATACTCTCGAGGAACTGACGGATGACGGCGATGAGGACGAGCTTCGTTTTGCGCCCGGCGTCGATCTTTCCGGTCAGCCCGAGATCATCACACCGAGGGTCACGGCTGCCGATCTTCGCAGAGAGCTCGAATATGAGGCGACTCTGGATGAGGAGGAGCTGGCGCATCACAAGGCCATATATGACAAGATAGGCACCATAGCTGCCGCGAAGACCTCCATGTCGCTCAATATCCGCGAGGAGGCAGATCAGGATTCGCGGGTGGTGGGAAAGCTTTATCAGGGCAGCGGCGCCATATACGGCGGCGAAAAGGACGGATGGACCTATGTCACCTCAGGCAGCATTTCCGGCTGGGCGTCCAGCAGATATATACTGTCCGGCAATTCGGCACAGACATTTTATATAGACAGTGATCCGCGCACCGCTATCCCTACGACAGACGGTCTCGCGGTTCGAAAGGAAGCCGACGGCGAGGCGGATGTCCTCGTTACTGTGGATCGCGGGGAATGTTATCCCGTGGTCGAATTTTCCGGAGACTGGGTACTCATCCAGGTCACATCCCAGGATCAGGGTTATGTCAGTGCGGAATATGTCACCGTAAACAGGGGCTTATGTACCGCAAAGAGCGTTGAAAACGATGAAGCGATGCAGCTTGAGGTGGATGCTCTCGAGGCTGCCCGTGTGGAGGCGGCACGTAAGGCTGAGGAGGAGCGAAAGAAAAGTTCCGGCAGCTCATCCTCCGGCAGCAGTTCATCCTCAGGCAGCAGTTCATCCTCGGGAAGTTCATCCTCCGGCAGCGGTTCTTCTTCCGGCGGTTCTTCTTCCGGCGGCTCATCTTCCGGAAGTTCATCTTCGGGAAGCAGTTCATCCTCCGGCAGCTCATCGTCAAAGAGCTCGGACGGATGGGTGTCGGTAGGCAGCTGCAGATTATCGTCATACTGCCCCGAATGCAATTCACCCTCCGGCTACGGCACCTGCACCGGCGCCAAGGCAAAGGGCTGGTCAACGATCGCCGTGGATCCCGATATCATTCCTCTTGGATCAAAGGTAAAGATCGACGGCTACGGAATCTTCATTGCTCAGGATACCGGTGTGAGTGGAAAGTGGGTCGATATTTTCGTATCCTCCTCCGATGACTGCCATATCTGGGACCGCGCTCAGGTCTGGTACAAGGACTGACAGCCGCCGGACGCGCTCATTCAAACGCAGCCTGTAATACCCGGCTCGTGCCGTATTCGTCGATCCATATCTTTTCAGTCGAAACAAGCTCTCCGTTTTCGTACCAGCCGGAGAAGCGGAAGCCCTCATCGGGATAGGCATAATAGCTCTGCTGCCATTCGCCGGTCTCCTTCCATTGGGCATTATAAACAGGATTGAATTTCAAGCCTATACAGCCGCCGTCACCCGCGTATACTTCGAGTGGCTGCGGCTCTTCTTTTTGCGGCGCGAGAGAAAGTATCTCCTTCATGGGATTATCCGTCGCGTTCAGATGTCTGAGCAGCGGATTCGCGCGGGTATCGAGATGTTTTATGCGATTTCCGTGGCAGTAAAAGTATTTCAGCTTCGGATTGTGAGAGAGATCGATGTCGGTGATCGAGTTATTGTTGACGTAGAGCTCGACGAGCTCGGGATTTTTTGAGGTATCGATGCTTCTCAGACGGTTCATTCCGGCATCGATGCCCTGACAGGCAGGTATTCCGGATACGTCGAGCGATTCTATGAGATTATCCTGGACGCCGAAAATGCGCATCGAAGGCAGCAGGCCGATTTTGACCGAGCTCAGACGGTTGTGATAAAGATCGAGAAAGATCATGTCAGAGCAGTCGGAGATATCGAGACCGCCCGTGAGATCACAGCTTCTGAGACAGATCTCAAAGCTTTTCAGCGGATAGATATCCTCATTGAAAATATGAATCCCGAGACCTGTCACCTTTCCGTTTTCGATAATGATACCGCTCGGTACTGAGCCATTTCCGGTTTCGGCTTCCGCCGCTTCGACGCTTTTGTTTTTATCCGTGGTCTCGACTCTGCGCAGTATCTTCTGATTTTTACGAACCTTTTCAAGATTCGTGAGCCCGCTTTCATCCCTGATATCAAAGAATGCGATGAGCTGCTTCAATGCCTTATCCATGCGTTCTCCTTTTAGCTTTCCGTGTGATCAGTCGTATTTAAGCTCCATACAGAATATATCGGTATCGGTGGAGCCGTTCATGAGATATGCGTCACCGGCGAGGCTCCATGAGACCTTCAGCCTGTCATGGATGTGAGTCTCATGCAGATACTCTATCAGGAGCTCTTTTACGGAGTGTCCGTTTTCGGCGAGACCGAGGCAATCCTCGGCGATATCTATATATCTGGTGTTATTCACATGGTGGTTCATATCAATATAGCTGTAGGGGATATCGACGGTAGTGCTGCAGGCGGGTTCGGCCTTGCGGATGGGCGAGAGTATCGGTATCTCAAAGCCCTGATTATCGCCTGTCTGAACCACACCGTACCTGTCAGGGAAGGCAAGCTGCCTCGTCTTCGTATCAGCGAGTACCCACATAGCGGCGCCGTCTATAAGTACATTTCCGGCAGCATCGGTCATGCGGCAATACCTCGGAAACATTACATGCCGCTGTTTGGTGACCCAGGTGGTTACGGTGACGCGCTCGCCCTCCAGAGGAGCGCGGGTAATGAGCAGGTGGTTCTTGATTATGATCCACATGAGGCCGTTCTTTCTTGTCATATCGTGTCCGTAGCCCAGTGCAGTAGCGTGCTCTACGGATATGTCCTGAAAGAGCTGAAGAGCGGCGGATGGCCTGAGGCAGTTGCTCATTGATACATCACGGCTGCCGATTATTATTTCTTTGGTGAGAGAATTGATCATTCCTGTTTTTCCTCCGTGCAAAAGACCGGGCAAAGCGGCGGAAAGCCGCATTTCCGGCACATCTTGACATGAGCATAGTATATCAGAAATCCGCTTCGATGTCACATTCACAAAGTTTTCACAAAATTGTTAGCACTCACTATTGACGAGTGCTAACAACCGTGATATAACATAATCGCAGCAAGGAAAGAGCTGCGGGAAAAGAAAAAACGGCATGAGCCGTAATAATAGATCAGGAGGTAATGATATGTTAATGCCCAGTATTTTCAGGAATGATGTTTTTGATGAATTCTTTGACAGCTTTTATTCCCCTTCAGTACGCAGGAACCCGGAGCGCAGATACCGTGCCATGAAGACCGATGTGAAGGAGCTTGATGACCGCTATGAGCTGGCGATGGACCTGCCGGGGTATGACAAGGACGACATGAAGATCAGTTTGAAGGACGGGTACATGACCGTCGAGGCTTCTCATTCCGATTCAAAGGAAGAAAAGTCCGAAGATGGCAGGTACATCCGCCGCGAGCGTTATACCGGCGCCGTACAGCGTACGTTCTACGTAGGTGATAAGACCACCACGGAGGACATCAAAGCGAAGTTCGAAAACGGTATCCTTTTCATCGACGTTCCAAAGGACGCAGCCTGCGGAGCCGAAGAAAAGTACATTACTATCGAAGGTTGATTTTATTTGATACCCGGGCCGGCCAGGCCGGCCCGGGAGTAGACGTTTCCTCTCTCCGACCAAGCCGCCCGGCCAGCCACCGGGCGGCATTTTTGCGATAAGGCGGTCATGCGGCGGCGTAAGCTTGTTTACGCCGACATTTGATCGCCAAGTACATCGAGCAGCTTGCTGCGAGATGCGCGAATGCAGCAAATCGAGTAAGAGGAGCAGGGCTTCTTCTACTCGATTATTAGGCGGCATGATACGATCAACGCGGAAAGCAGTGAAATAAGGTCGGTGCGTGGCATTACGTGGATATTCCCATGAATTGAAATATCCCGGCTCAGACGGTATAATAAATATATGATTTTTCGTGATGCTCGCACCTGAGCAAAGGAGGATATTATGAAATACAGCGAAGCGGGAGAACAGTATCATATCGGCTGCAGAGACGGCGAGGTGGGAAGATATGTAATAATGCCCGGCGACCCGAAGCGTGTGGAAAAGATAGCAAAATACCTCGATGACGCGGTATTTGTCGCGGACAAACGCGAATATATGACTTATACGGGATATCTGGACGGCGTGAAGGTCAGTGTTACCTCCACGGGCATCGGCGGTCCGTCCGCCTCGATAGCTATGGAGGAGCTCGCCAATCTCGGCGCGGATACCTTCGTGCGCATCGGTACCTGCGGCGGTATGCAGACCGAGGTGAAAAGCGGAGACGTGGTCATAGCGACTGCGGCGATCCGTATGGAGGGCACCTCCCGCGAGTACGCGCCTATAGAATTCCCGGCGGCTGCGGATTATTCGGTGCTGCGGGCGATGGCGGATTCCGCGGAGAAGCTCGGTCTTCCCCATCATATCGGCGTCGTGCAGTGCAAGGATTCCTTTTACGGCCAGCATTCTCCGGAAAAATCACCCGTAAGCTGCGAGCTCAAAAACAAGTGGGAGGCCTGGCTGCGTCTCGGCACACTTGCCTCTGAGATGGAAAGCGCCGCGCTCTTTACCGTAGCCGCGGCAAGGGGACTTCGCAGCGGCGCCTGTTTCCTCGTCATGGCGAATCAGGAACGCGAAAAGAAGAGACTTGAAAATCCCGTAGTCCATGATACTGACGCGGCGATCAGGCTCGCGGTCGAGACCGTCAGAGAGCTGATCAGGAAAGATAACGCAGGCTGACGTCATATGATAGGGCTGAAAGCAGACAATTTTGATCTCGCGCAGATAGCGGGCTCCGGCCAGTGCTTTCGCATGACCGGACGAGAGGACGGTTCGTATGAAGTGATAGCTCTCGACCGGAGACTCGTGCTCCGCAGCGAGGGAGATAAGATCGTTTTCGATTGCGGAAACGAGGACTTCGAGGGCTTCTGGCGTCATTATTTCGATCTCGATACTGATTACGGGGCTTTTATCTCGGCTATAGATCCAGACGATATGTATCTTACTGCCGCCGCTTCTTTCGGAAAAGGCATCCGTATACTGAATCAGGACATATGGGAAATGCTCGTGACCTTCCTTATCTCGCAGCAGAACAATATCCCGCGCATCAGAAGATGTATCAGTAATATCTGTGAGAAATACGGAGAAAAGAGAGACGGTTACTATGCTTTCCCGATACCGGAGTCCCTTGCCTCGCTCCCCGAGGACGCGCTGATGGCCTGCAATCTCGGCTACCGCAGCAAATATGTCGTGCGATGTGCCCGTGATGTGGCCGAGGGAAGAACAGATCTGAATGCTCTGCGAGCCCTTCCCTACGAAGAGGCGAGGGCGGCGCTCATGGGGCTGTACGGAGTAGGAAAGAAGGTCGCCGACTGCATCTGCCTTTTCGCGCTCCACACTATAGATGCCTTCCCGATAGATACGCACATACGCCGCGTGCTGGAGCAGCATTATCAAAAAGGCTTCCCCTTCGAAAGGTACGCGGGCTTTGCCGGTGTATTGCAGCAATATATCTTTTATTACGATCTGAATTCACCCGCCGGGTAACCGGAGGGATCAGTGCATATTGGCATTATAATAAGAAGGGTCGCCGGTCACATCCTTTCCGAACCATTCGGGAGGGATGAAGGACGCGGCCTCTTTTTCGTCAGAAAATTCCACCTCGATGAGCGCGAGGCCGTCGCTTACACCGGCGAATATATCGAGCTCAGCCGTGAGATCTCCTATAGGAATGTAATATCTCGTCTTTTTTATTACGCTGCCCTCGGCCTTCGCAAGCAGTCCGGTATATGCCTCGTACGAAAGCGGCAGATTCAGCTCCTCACGCGAGAGACCGTTTCCTCTGCCCTTGCAGGTGAGGATATAATCGTCATTATCCTTTCTGACGCGAATCACGGGCTCACGGCAGATGTATGCCTGCTCGATGACGGATCGGCGATACCTGCCGAGATCATCGGGCATCGTTTTTACGAGGAATTTTCGCTCTATCTCCATTGTATCCTCCGTATGTGATGACCAAAGTATTTCTCCTGAAATTATAACATATTTATCTTGTTTTTTAAGTAATTATTAAGTAAAATAACGTAGACAGAAGGATTCTCGCCGGGAGGCGGGATGAAAAACAGAAAAAAACTATACGCTGTTGCGGCAGGACTTTGCGTAATGATTGCAGGAGCCCTGTTCCTTTGCGGACGAAGCGAAGCCGGGCTCGGCTCCGGCGGTGTGGTTCTGCACCGGAACGAAGGTGCGGACGGCGGTGCACCAGACACCGGAGATACTTCTGCTGCAGTCACGGAGAGCAGGAGCGATGCTCCGGATGACCGTGCTTTTGTTCACGTATGCGGGGCAGTAGCTGCACCCGGAGTATATGAGCTGCCGGCCGGAAGCAGGCTCGAGGGCGCGATATCTGCGGCCGGAGGCTTTTCGGAGGACGCCGACAGAGATTATTACAATCTGGCGCAGATCGCGGAGGACGGCGAACAGATACGTGTTCCGGCGAAGTCCGGGAGCGCCGGGTACACGGAGAACGGCTCTTATGACGACGGGCTCGTCGATATCAATACGGCCTCGGCTACGGAGCTCGCCTCGCTGCCCGGTATAGGCGCCGTAAAGGCCTGCGCGATAATCGAATATCGTGACAAAAACGGGAGGTTCGGGAGCATCGAGGATATAATGAATGTTCCAGGCATAAAGGAAAGCCTCTTTTCAAAAATAAAGGGAAAGATTAAAACAGGTGGTTAAATGGCAAGAGTACTTGTAGTCGATGACGAAAAGCTTATCGTAAAGGGTCTGAAATTCAGCCTTGAGCAGGACGGAATGACAGTGGACTGCGCTTATGACGGCGAAGAGGCTGTAAGGCTCATCTCAAAAAATGATTACGATATAGTGCTGTTGGATCTGATGCTTCCGCAAAAAAACGGCCTCGAGGTCTGTCAGGAGGTGCGCGGCTTCTCCGACGTGCCCATTATTATGCTGACGGCGAAGAGCGAGGATATGGACAAGATCATGGGTCTGGAGTACGGCGCCGACGATTACATTACGAAGCCCTTTAATATTCTTGAGGTGAAGGCCCGCATAAAGGCCGTGACCCGCAGGAGCAGGGGCGGACGCGGCGCGGCGTCAAAGGCAGACGGCAGGATCACGCTGCGCGGTCTTACCATCGACTCAGAGAGCCGCCGCATCTTCATAAACGATACCGAGGTCAATCTTACCACGAAGGAATTCGACCTTTTACAGCTTTTGCTTGAGAATCCGGGAAAGGTATTCACCAGAGAGCAGCTTCTCCAGCTCATTTGGGGGCCGGATTATCCCGGAGACGTCCGCACAGTGGATGTCCATGTCCGCAGACTTCGCGAAAAGGTAGAGGCCAATCCCTCCGATCCGAAGTATGTTTTCACAAAATGGGGAGTAGGTTATTTTTATAAGGATTAATGAAGCACCGGAGCAAAAAGAAAAAAGGCCCCAGCCTGCGTGTCAGGCTGCTCGTGATAATAATGCTCTTCGGTCTTATCCCCGCCGGTCTGCTCAGTACTCTGATAGTCAGGAACGCGATGGACAAGGAGATAGAGCTCTCTCTTCAAAAGACGAGAGAGCAGCTGCTCATATTGTCAAAACAGCTCACTGAGGCGGATTATATCTCATATTCCAACAATGCTTCCATGAATCTTCTGATAAGGCAGGAGTCCGATATCTGGGACGCGAGGATCCAGATATTGGACGGCAGCTGCCGCATCGTCATGGATACATATGACGTCGATGAGGGAAGCTATAATATTTCCGAGGCGGTGCTCGAATGTCTGTCCGCGAAGAATATCATCACAAAGATCGACGATGAGCAGCAGCTGGCAGTCATTGCCGAGCCGATGTTCGGAGCAGTGAACGATGAGGCTGTGGAGAAAGCGCAGCTTCAGGAGCTCGGCGGTATCATCCTCGTCACGATGGATCTGACGCAGTTTTCAAAGGGGCTCTCTTCCGTAGTATCACGCGGTGCGCTCATAATACTGATATTTGCCGCACTGGTGACGGGCCTCGCGATCCTGAGTGTAATGTTTTTGATGAAGCCTCTGAAAAATCTCTCCAGAGCCGTGGACGCGGCGGCTGACGGCAGCCTGAAGGGGAACATCGATGTGAAGAGCTATCGCGAGACCGCCATGATCGGCACCGCGGTGAACCGCACGCTCTCACGCCTGCGCATGATGGACGAGTCGAGGCGTGAATTCGTTTCCGATGTGGCGCATGAGCTGAAGACCCCGATCACCTCCGTGCGGGTGCTGGCAGAATCACTTCAGAGCATGGATGAGGTCCCGACGGAGCTGTATAAGGAATTCATGGACGACATCACCGAAGAGATCGACAGGGAGAGCAGTCTCATTGATGATCTGCTCGATATCTCCCGCCTGGATCGCGGCACCGTTACGATGAATTTTGCGAGGACGAACATCAATGACTGGCTGGAGAAGTCGTTGAAACGGCTGATGCCGCTGGCAAAGTCCTCCGATGTGGAGATCTTATATGAGAGCTTCCGCCCTGTTTTCGCGGAGGTGGACGAGATAAAGCTCACCATGACCGTCACGAATCTCGTCGAAAATGCCATAAAATTCAACCGCCGGGGCGGCTGGGTGCGTGTCACTCTGAATTCCGATATGAGGTATTTTTACATCAAGGTCTCGGATTCCGGCTGCGGCATACCCGCGGAGGCAATAGATCATATCTTCGAAAGATTTTACCGTGTGGATAAGGACCGTGCTCGTGCGTCAGGCGGGACCGGACTGGGGCTGTCTATTACGAAGCTCATCGTAAATCTGCACAAGGGTGCGATAAGAGTATTCAGTGAACCGGACGAGGGCACGACCTTCCTTATGAGGCTGCCTCTTTCGCAGGCTGACAGTGAAGAAAGCGGGGAGCAGTGATGAAAAAACGGCTTGTTTTGTTATTGATTCTGCTGCTGGTGCTTTCCGGCTGTTCGGGTGAAAGCGCCGGTTCTGATACTGCACTCTCGGTATATTATCTGAATCTGCAGGGTACGAAGCTTTTGTCCTACGAGCATGAGCCTGTGGCCTCAGATACGGAGGAGCTGGCCGTCGAGCTTTTGAATGCGATGAACGAAGCTCCCTCGGAGGACGCGATCTCAGTCACGCATAATAAATACGGGGTAAACACGGTCGAGCTGGATTACTCGATCCTGAAGGTATATCTGGAGGGCGAGAGGACCGATACGGTGTATGGCACATATCTGCTGGGTCTCGCGGCGATCACACGGACACTTACACAGCTGGACGGCGTGGACGCGGTCGCTCTGTATCTGAACGGGGAGAATATCACCGATTTTGATCACCGCGGCTTCGGAGTGCTGCGTAACTCGCTTTTCGTCAATAACGCGGCGAATGGCGAGGAGGATTACCGTGAAGCCGAGGTGAAGCTCTATTTCGCAAACGACGGCGGGAACCGCCTGATCGAAGTCACGAAG
>JAZRWL010000038.1:0-5997 GCA_045599685.1 Lachnospiraceae bacterium | reverse complement strand
TCTTCGGCCTCTTGAGTACTTCTCCGAATCATTCTGAGCACATCCGCTCCGAATGCCTGCTTATTGTACTTGAAAATACAGGTGATGTCAACTTTAAAATACCGGACTGCCCCGTTTTCCGTTTTACCCGCGGCAAGACCTGAGATTTTCAGGCGTCGGTTCTGAATATTCCGGGCAGAATTTCCATATGCACCCGCCGGGGTCGGGTGCAGAAAGGAGGCAAATATACAATGAAGAGAGGTTTATTGATACGGAAATCATAAATAAATTTCGAAAGCACCTTTTGAAAGAAGAAAAAAGCGATGCGGCTATGAAGGAAAAGACATACCGGGAGCTTAACCGATATTAAGGATGCGGTTCTTGCGAGAAAGCGGGGAGAGGACGTCTTCGAAAACCTCCTTGACTGGTACTATTCGGCATATCTTCAAAAAGAACAGGAAGCCTGCCGGACATGATTCCGGCAGACTGTTTTACGGAAAAAGGCGTTCATGATCATCCGGATAGGGTCAGGGTTTACGGACAGTTTCCGGTCATATGTCCATAATACATAAAATTTGTCCTGCCTGTTAATAAATAAATTGACAACTATGAAGAAGCGGTATATCATATTTAAAGAAAAAACTAAGTAATACTTGTACGGTATAAGTTATCGAGATCAACTATAGGGGGGGTACTGTTGCTGTTTCCGGCAGTATTTGGAAAATAATCTGATATTCAGGGTAAAGAAGAGGCAAGTTTTTAATGAGAGCGATTATTGTTGATGATGATCCCCTGATGCTTCGGAAATTCGAGAAGGCAAGCGAAGGGATCACGGGGCTGCATCTGAACGGTCAGTTTCAAACGGCACAGGAGGCGCTGGAATATGCGCTCAATAATCCTGTCGAGGTCGCGTTCCTCGATATCGTAATGCCGAAAATGAGCGGCATCGAGCTCGCGAAACGCTTGCGAGAGATCCGCGAGGACATGCTGATCGTGTTTGTGTCCGGAGATGATTCCTATCTTCATGATTCGAATGTTCTCGGCGGGGACTATTATCTCGTGAAGCCTTATGACAGGGAAACTCTTGAGATCATGATGGAAAAGCTTTTCCTGCTTTCGCAGAGACAGCGGAAGAGGATATACGTGCAGACCTTCGGCACTTTCAGTATATTCAAGGACGGGAAGCCTCTTTCTCTCACCGGGAAAGCAAAGGAGATTCTCGCCTTCCTCGTGGCTGCCAGAGGAAACGAGATGAGCAACCGCATGATATACACTACTCTGTGGGAGGGCAGACCTTACAGCAACAGAGAGATGCAGACCTATTATAATGCTTTGCGCCGTCTGAAGCAAACCCTGGAGGATGAGGACATCGGAAATCTCTTGATTTCTACGACAAGAGGGCATATGATAAACACCGAGCTTATTGACTGTGACTATTATTCGTGGATGGATATGAATCCGGGACGCGGAGAGAGCTTCGAGGGTGAATTCCTCACGGATTATTCCTGGAGCGAGGATAAGGTCGGAGGCCTGATGAAGGGTTATCTGGATAAGTAATTTTCTTTCGGGGGAAACGGGAATACAGAAAGTGAAGACCATTGTTGTAGATGATGAACCGATCATGCTGAGACGCTTTGCTCGCATTACTGGCGATATGGAAAAAATCGAGCTGGTCGGGTGCTTTCGCGATGGTGAGAGCGCATTGGATTTTCTTTCGAAAAATCAGGTCGAGCTGGCCTGTATCGATATTACGATGCCTATCATGAGCGGGACCGAGCTCGCGGACATCATCAGGGAAAAATATCCCGATATCAGGATAGTGTTCATATCGGCGCTCGAGAACACCGGCGAGGATGAAAGCAGCGCGTATATTCTGAAGCCCTATACGAGGGAGCTGCTTGAAAAGACCTTTGAAAAGTTATGAGGCGCGGCAATGACAATCCAATATGTATCTCTGAACTGCCCGGGAGGGCGGTTTTTTGTTGCGCAAAGGAGACTTCATCCGATGCACGTGACGACCGGCGGAGATCTCATTCCGATCAGAAATGACCGTTTATCCGAAGAGATAAGGGTTTATGAAGTGTTTATTATGGCCTGATATCATAACTCGGATATTGTGATCTTGCGCTATTATCGTGTAATGATCGAAAGGCAGTATATTTATGGAAAGAAGAGCCAGGCTCCGGATAAAATGGCTTTCACTGATAATTCCGGTTTTGTTGATAATAACGGTCTTTGCGGATACAGCGTCTGCCGCGGGTGTAAGAATAGAGTCCTTTAATACGGAGGATCCCGCGGCGTCTATCACTGTCAACGTGGGTACGGCGCTTGATACCGTAAAAGCTGCGCTTCCGCGGTCATTGGAGGCGGTGACGGAGGACGGCGCGACCGAAAACGTAGCCGTGACGTGGACTGACGGAGCACTTTACAGACAGGACGAAGCGGGAAGCTATGTTTTCACTGCGATCATCGATACTTCGTTTTCATATGCAGGGGCGTCGCCTGTCGCTTATGTCACGGTGACCGGGACGGAGCGGAGATATCGGTCGAGGGTGAGCTCCCGTATAATGCGGCTTTGACCGCCGAGGCGGTCGCCGTTTCCGAGGTTGGGCTCTGCAGACTCTTAGGAAGCACGAAGGCCGGAGCCGTAAAAGAATACGCCGTGTATGACATCCGGATCATCGCGGGAGGTGCGGAGTGGCAACCGGCAGAAGCGGTCTCTGTGACGGTCAGAGATCCGGCTATTGAGGCGGGAGCCCGCGGACTGCCAAATGTCGCACGAATATCAGCCGGCAGGGTGATATCCGATACGGCGGTCGATTCGGTGACTGACGGCGGAAGAGAAGTCGAGGAGGTGCTTTTTCAGGCGGATGGCTTTTCAGCCTTTATGCTCTATACATATTCGGCAGCTTTCAGCTGCGAAGGAAGGATATACGGCATCCCCGGCAATTCGAGCGTACTGCTTTCGGAGGTCTTTTCGGGTCTCGGCATATGGAGAAACGCCGCCGACGCGGTGGAGGTCTCTTTTTCCGATCCGTCGCTCATGGCTGTATCGCAGACAGATAAAGGTTGGGAGCTGACATCGGTGAAGGCTTTTTCCGGCGGAGAGACATTGAAGGTGCGCTTCAAAAACGATTCTGTGCTGGAGCTTCGTTCCGCGGAAATTTCTGCCGGTGTGGAGCCCGATGCCGCGGGGCAGGTGATAATGACCAATGATGAGGCAGGCTGTACGGACGGGCTGTCTTTTTCCGATTACCGGCTGCTTCCGGAAAAAACGGAGATAGGCGGAAGTGATACGATGGTGTCAGGTCTGAACGCCGGCCTGAGACTGGATACGGCCTCTTATCACGGCATATCCTCGGATACCTGCCTCATATACGGCAAAACTATCGCTGCCGGAGAGAGCGTGAGCCTGGACGGGTCTGTGGCGGTATTTACCTTTCGGGACGCCGCTGTCGATAAGACCGGAGCATATCACGATGTAAAGCTCACTCTCAGTGATCTGCATATAAAAAATGCGGCCGGTGTCCCTCTCTCGGAGACCGTCATAGCGAGGGGCGGCTTCACGCTGTGCGCGGCGGGAAATATTTCCGGCGTGAGCAGAGCTTACCTGCCGGTGTCCGTGAGCGTAAATGTGAAGCTCGAGATCGCGGACAGCGAGGGCGGTACTATGTCTGTCAGATATTCTGACATAGATCAGCCCGATCGGACAGGCGCCGCCTGTACCTATGACGGCGAAGCGAGCGAGCGTATAAGGATCGTGAGCGGAGCCGCGTCAAAGGCCTTTGTCCCCGTGGACTCGACGCTGCATGTCTCGACCGTTTCCCCCGGCGGGACGACGGCGGACGGTCTTTTATTTCGGGGCACGGAGGCTGACGTCTCGACAGTCATATCCGGCTTCTCGATGCAGGCGGAGACAGACGGAGGATATTCGATCAGCTGGACTGGCAGCGGCTGCGGAACGCAGCTTATCGGAGAAGCCCACAGCTTCGCGATAAGGCCGCAGTACGGAGAATATGGTTCGGAGTCCTTGTCGTCCGGAAACACAGGCGGTACCGTATCCATGAAAGGGGATCATGACGGCACTGAAATCCTGTGGGACGAAACTGAGCATACGGAAGAGGGCTATACTCAGAGATATTTCATCGACCGTAGGCAGTCAGAGCTTATCTTCAGCCCGGCTGTCGGTTATCGGCTGTCGGAGGTCACGAAAAGCGTGTCATCGGAGCCTTCTTCGGCGAAACAGTCTGTATTGTCGCAGGTCGCTGATAACAGGATGACGCTCACAGCAGAAGGCGATGTCTTCGTGGATGCTTATTTCGAGCCGGTCACGGAGACTATTACGATACATAAAAGAGCCCTGAGCGGCGCCCCCGTAAAGAGAACCGGATTTACGGTGAGCGGCAGCTCTTCGGTCCACGGGAGCTTTTCCCTGTCGGGCACGACGGATGAAAACGGTGATCTGACATTTGAGATACCCTACGGAAGCGCCGGGGATATATATACGATCACTGAGGCGACCGCCGCGGGAGCTGCCGGGGAGGATGCGGTGCAATACTTTACCTGGTCGGATGAGCCGCAGGAATTCACTTTCATGGTGCGGGAATCCACGGTCAGAGTAAAAACGGTGATTTACGGTCATTCCGAAAATGGCGATGCACAGCCGGAAGAGGCGTTTTTTATTAATCTTGAAGGCGACATTACAGCCGGACTGCTGCTGCATCACGGCGAAACGAGCAAGACCATATATTGCTGCAGCGACGGTGACAGCGATATCGTCAATGTATCCGAGATCGTCCCCATGGGTTATTCAAAGGGTTACTATGTAACGGCATGTGTGACTGCGGCTGACGGCACGGTTACGGATCCTGCAGGGGCTGCCGTGACAGTAAAACCCGGAGACGACGTCCTGATAACGGTGACGAACATTTTTGAGGGAAGCGGATATTTCGTGAACGGGCAGTATATTCCTCGTAAAACCGGCCGATAAGCGCTTGTGTACCCGAATTATATTATTTTTTGATATAGGTTTATAGGCGATTTATAAGGCCATGCTACTATTACCAAAGAAAAGAAAAACAGCAAGATAGGAAGATATCTGACGATGAAAGGTGAACGCTGTGTGATCGGTCATTAAAAAGATAATACGGTCTTGCCTGTAGTAATAAATAGGTTTACTCATGCATTCCGGGTTCGTCCGGAGCCCTGAGCGCCGAAATAATAGTTTTTATAATTGAAAGTACCCCAACCCTCGTCCTCCGACCTACAGACAGCCCCCCTGTTATAGGCCGGAGGATTTTTCGATCAAAACCCGCCTCCATCCGGCAAGCCGGCATCATAACCGGAGCACATGAAATTTCGCTGGCATTACCTCCGGTAACATAAAAACGTGATATCATATGCCTGCATATTGAATTCACAGAAAAATAATCGAGCTTTAAGCAAAAGTTTATGTGCTGACATTTTGACGAAATAGAATGCGCTTTTTCATACGGTATAATAGGAAAAACTTAGATTTTAGTGGGGATTATGCTTGAAAACGGCATTAATAAGGGAAATCAAGAATAAAATACGGCTTTTCAGAGGCGTCCTGTGGCTCATCTTGATCGTGACCGGCTGCTGGCTCTTTGTGGATTATCCTCAGCTGGGGCAGGATATAGGCCAGATGAGCATGGCATCGAATTCGAGGGCATTCATAAAATATCACGATGGCTCGGAGAAGGAAGTGCAGGGGCTGGAGTTCGGTGTCATCAATAAAGGCGACGAGATCACAGTCACTGTTAATATTCCGCAGGAGATAAAAAGCGGGCAGGCAGTGCTCGCATTCGGTATCAATCATGCGGTCGGAAGCATCAGCTACCGTGATCAGATACTGGATTCATACGGAGAGGACATCGACGCGCGCGGAGATTTCATTGCCCATCATAATTATTTCGCGGCGATCCCCGCCGAGGCTATGGGAGATACCGTGGAGATAAGACTGCGGGCGACTGAAGATAAGGCTTTTAACAGAATAGC
>JAZRWL010000037.1:0-2520 GCA_045599685.1 Lachnospiraceae bacterium | reverse complement strand
TGCGAATGGTTTTGAGCGTTTCGACAGCGGCAAAGCCGCGGAAACGCGTATTGCCGTTATTATGTGAAAATGCGGCAGCGAAAGCCTGGTTTCGGTGCCGCGCGGGAAACGTCTTGCCGTTTTGACGCCGAAATCATGATATGGAGATAATATGAGGATAGGAAATATCGAATTGCCGGGAATACCGGTATTCCTCGGGCCTATGGCAGGTGTTACAGACCTGCCATATCGTGTAATTTGCAGGCGCTACGGAGCGGACATGACCTGCACCGAAATGGTCAGCGCGAAGGCGATGTATTATAAAAACAGGGGCACGGCGGCTCTTCTTATCACAGGTGAGGACGAAGTCCCGGTGACGGTACAGCTTTTCGGCAGCGAGCCCGAGCTCATGGCCGATATGGCACAGACGATAGAGAACAGCTTCGATATAATAGACATCAATATGGGCTGTCCCATGGCAAAAATAGTCGGTAATCACGAGGGCTCATATCTGATGAAGGAGCCGGAGCTGGCGTCGAGGATAATAAGCACCATGGCAAAGCGTCTGAAAAAGCCCGTGACCGTAAAGATACGCGCCGGCTTCGCCGGGAGTCCGGTCAGCGCACCGGAATTCGCGAAAATGGCGGAGGACGCGGGTGCGGCAGCGATAGCAGTGCACGGACGCACGAGGGAACAGTATTATTCGGGAAAGGCCGACTGGGATATCATCAGACGTGTAAAGGACGCTGTCTCTGTCCCCGTGATAGGGAATGGCGATATCTCGGACGGCGCCTCTGCGGTGAGAATGGTGCGCGAGACCGGCGCAGACGGGATAATGATCGCGAGAGCCGCGAGAGGCTGCCCGTGGATTTTCCGCGAGATCAAGGCCGCGCTGTCGGGACACGAAGCGCCGGAGACTCCGTCATCTGATGAGATCTGTTCCGTGATCCTCGGGCACGCGGCAGGCCTTGCCGGACTGAAGGGCGAATATACAGCGGTCAGGGAGATGAGAAAGCATCTGGCCTGGTATTCGGCGGGACGTGATAATTCCGCGTCCTTCAGAGCTGCGATAAACGATATCGCGACGCTTCCCGCGCTGAATGAGGCAGTCGTGCGGTTTTTCGGAGAGTGAAGAAATGAAAAAGATCATTATATTTCTGCAGCTTCTGACGGGGATCGCGTTTGCGATATTCATCATATGCCTGGGAGCGGTTATCGCGCTGAATTTCAGGCCGCTGTATTCGCTCGCCGTGGAAAAATACGGACTGGAGGAGACGTCGGGGCTTCCTTATGATGAGATCATGGAAAATTTCGACGCGATGGTCGAATACAATATGACCTGGGGCGACGGAGAACTGACTCTCCCGACTCTCACGATGTCGGAGGGCGGAAAGATACATTTTTCCGATGTGCGAGATCTATTCGTCCGTGTGCAAAAGCTCGGCCTTATCTGTGGAATACTGACGGTTCTGGGCTTCGTGGTATTCAGACGTGAGAAAAAGCTGCACTTCGCGGCATCCGGCTGGAGCGCGATTCTGCTGCCGGTGTCTGCCGGGATCTTCATCGCGGCAGCGTGGGATCGTTTTTTCGTGCTCTTCCACGAGATATTCTTTGACAATGACTACTGGATCTTTGACGCGCGGACCGATCCTGTGATAAAGATACTGCCGGATGAATATTTCATGTGGTGCGCTCTCGTGATATTGGCAGTCGTGCTGGCAGGAGCAGCCGTGATGCTGACCCTTTACCATAAGGCAAAAGTGAAAACGGGACAGTAGAGATGGGCATTTATTGGTCAACGATTGACATTCTATGAAAGTCAACGATTGACATTCTATGAAAGATAATTGCAATATTGAGAAATATGTTGTATATAAAAAATATATATTTTCGATATACAGATGCAGGAGCGTGTCATGCAGAAAAACATACTACAGATGCTTGAAAAATCCATGGAGCGGAACCCCGGCAAGCCGGCCTTTTCCGATGAAAACGGATCGTTTTCTTATGCGGAGGCAGTCTCAATGTCACGTTCTATCGGCAGCCTTCTGGCCGGAAAAGGTGAATACGGCAGAGCCGTCGCGATCCTGCAGACCAAGAGCAAGGAAATGCTGACGAGCTTCATGGGCGTAGTATACAGCGGTAATTTTTATGTACCTATAGATACTGAAATGCCGAATGACCGCATCAGCAAGATCTTCGATACGGTCGATCCCATTGCGCTTATCACGGATGATGACAATTATGAAAAAGCGCTGCAGCTCCTGGATAAGGAGCGCGTTATCCTGTACAGTGAAGCGATCAGCGCCTCAGTCGATGAGAAGAGGCTCTCCGAAATAAGATACAGGTCGATCGATACCGATCCGATATATGCGCTCTTTACCTCAGGCTCGACCGGCGTGCCAAAGGGCGTGGTCTGCTGTCACAGGTCCGTTATCGATTACGCGGACGGGCTCGTTGAGACTTTTGATTTTTCTTCGGAGACGATCTTCGGCAGTCAGACGCCGTTTTATTTCAGCATGTCGGTGCTGGATATCTATG
>JAZRWL010000036.1:0-3808 GCA_045599685.1 Lachnospiraceae bacterium | reverse complement strand
TAGTCTCAGCCTCAGTAGTCGTCTCTGCCTCGGTAGTCGTCTCTGCCTCGGTCGTAGTCTCCGGCTCGAACAAAAGCGCTCCGAAATTCGCCGCCGACGCGACCTTCACGCCTTCATAATCGGTGAGTACGACCGAAAACTCCATTCCGGGATCGTATGCGTCCTCCGGGATCTCCTCTCCGGGAAGATATCCCTGCAGCTGCTCCATCTCCCTTTCGTTCCGGTCAAACTCGATCTGTTTCTGCTGCAGCTCGATCTCCTTCGCCGCGATACCGAGCTCAGTCAGCGTGCTGTCGTACTCATAGAGCACATCGCCCGCCTTTACCTCCATGCCTTCCGTGACATAGACCTCATTCACCATCTGCGTATCGCTCAGGTATACAGGCTGTATCCTGTCTGTGGATACCGAACCGGAATAGCCGTAGTTCTCGGCCCAGTATTCGGTCGTGAAATCACGTACGTAATAGACCTTCACCGGATCCTTTTTATTCTTTGCTATCATCAGACCCGCGGTCGCTCCGCCGATCACGAGCGCCGCTATCAGCACTCCTATGATTATGCTCTTTGTCTTTTTCTTCATATTATGTCCTCAGCTAAGCTCACCATCGAAGATGTGATACACCTTCTTCGCGTACTCCGCCACATGGGCGTCGTGTGTGATGATCATCACGGTGGTACCTGACGCATTCAGCTCGGTAAAAAGCTCCATCACCTGTTCTCCGGACTTCGAATCCAGCGCGCCCGTAGGCTCGTCGGCGAGCAGCAGCTTCGGCCCTCCGGCCATTGCCCTGGCTATCGCCACACGCTGACACTGTCCGCCCGAGAGCTGATTGGGGCGGAAGCTCATCCTGTCGGCCAGTCCCACATTTTCGAGTGCCGCCGCTGCGATCTCGCGGCGTTCCTTCTTCGGCACTCCGCCGTAGAGCAGAGGCAGCGCCACATTATCGAGCGCCGAAAGCTTCGGAAGAAGGTGGAATTGCTGGAAAACAAAGCCGATCAGGCGGTTTCTGAGTGTCGCGAGCTCCTTTTCCTTTGCGTCGTATACATTGTGGCCGTCCAAAAGATAGCTGCCCGCGGTCTGCACATCCAGCAGTCCGATGATATTCATCAGCGTGGTCTTTCCCGAGCCGGACGGTCCCATAATAGCGATATACTCACCCTGTTCGACCTGAAGATCGATATTTTTCAGTGCGGGCACCGTGATCTTTCCCTGCGTATAGTCCTTGCAGACTCCTGACATTTCAATGATCATGCTCTCACCGCCCGTCATTCCTCGATGATGACGAGCTCTCCGGCGTCACCGTCTTCAAATTCCATACCTTCCTCGTAGAATACGCCCTCCTCACCCGGATCGGCCACATCAGGATCAGGCAGGGCAAAATCACCCTCGCTGTAGCGCATCACAGCAAGCCCCTCAGCCAGTTCCTCCGAATCTGCCGCTATATAATCCTGCACGGAAAGCCCTTCTGCGATATGGAGCTCGCCTGTCATCTCATCGGTCTCATCCACGGTGACGGCTCTCTTTTCCAGCTCATCGTCATCGTCGGCCACCCACGCATAATACTGATCTCCCTCGAGTCTCAGGAAATAAGGATCTATCCAGATACCCGCAGTGCGTCCCGAAGCCTCTCCGACCTCTATATACACATGCTGCCCCAGCATGAGGCCTTCCGAGCTGTCGAGAGATACGTAGAACGGGTACTTCGTCGCGTTCTCACCGGCTGATTCGTAATAATACATACCTCTGTCGCTCTGGGCCGTATTCTCGGTATCGATCTCGTCGATCGTCCCGGTCCAGGTGACCTCCGGGTCGAGGCGTGAGCGCACGGTGACCGGCATTCCCGCATAGACGCTCCCGATGTTCGTTTCCGCGATCTTGCCCTCTACGCGGTAATTGCCGACCTGCATGATTGAGATATAGGGCAGCGGATTGCCGTAATTATCATATCCGCCATCATTGATCGCCTGTACTATGCCGTCTATCCCTGACACCACTTCTCTGTCGTCCAGAGAGTTTTTCAATCTTTCTATCTCCACTTCCTTTAGGGAAATATTATATTCTGTTTCTTTTATCTCCACTTCAAGTGCCTGTATCTGGAGCGTGTATTCCAGCTTGACGGATTTTCTTGCATTTTCCCTCTCTTTTTTGAGAGTCTCGATCTGGTTTTCGGCTACGGATATGCTGTTGCGGAGCTGCTCCAGAGAAAGCTCGGCCTGCTCGATATTGAGCTCCATCTCATCCACGTCGTAGGTAAAAAGCACATCCCCGGCCTTCACCTCATCGCCTTCGGCTACCTTCAGCTCGCCTACCGTACGGCTCTCATCCTTCCCGACCTTCTGAGTCTGGGGCGACACAGCCTTTCCGGAATAACGGTTCTGGCCCGAGCCGCTCACCGATGCCGCGACAGAGACAGGCTGCACGGGTACCTGAGCGTTCTCATCGTTCCCTCCGCAGGCGCAAAACAGCATCGACAGTGCCGCGATAAAGCAAATTGTCTTGGAAAATCTGAACTTCATAATGGATCTCCTTGGTTTGATTCGGTTCAATCATATACCGGATCTGCGTTTCACTCAATTCGGATATCAAGAAAAGGCGGCCTGTATCAATCGGAAAATACTGATAATTCGTGAAAACTCCGTAAAAAAAAAGTAGCATCGCCGCCGTATCCGGTTACTGCAATAGCTCATCTATTGCAAAAAGGGGGAGCTGAATGCTCCCCCTTGTATATTGTGTCTTGAATTACTTCTTGTACCAGTCAAGAACTCTGAGACCTCTGTCGGCCTTGTTCAGGACCTCGAGCTCGCCGTTCTCATTGATGCAGCAGATATTCTCGATACGCATTCCGAATCTTCCGGCAAGATATACACCGGGCTCAACGGAGAAGCACATTCCGCGCTCAAGCTTGCGGAAGTTCTGCTGGGTGATGTACGGACCTTCATGTACGGAATATCCGATGCCGTGGCCTACACGGTTGATAAGAGTCTCAGCGAGTCCCATCTCATCGAGGACTACGCGGCAGGCCTTGTCGATATCCGGAATCCAGGCGCCTTCGCAAGCGGTATCCTGAGAAGCACGCTGTGATCTGTCGACCAGCTCATAGATAGCCTTCTGCTCGTCGGTGATGCTGCCTACGAAAACGGTACGGCTCATATCGGAGCGCATTCCCTTGTAGCATGTGCCGTAGTCGAGAACGATGCAGTCGCCTTCCTGGATGACACGGCTCTTGCCCATGTAATGAGGATAGGATGAATTCGGGCCGGAAGCAACGAGTCCGCCGGTGGACTTGCTGTCGGGATAGGAATTCATGATCTGAGCCATGTAATTGCTGACCTCAGCCTCAGTGATGCCGGGGCGGATGAACTCGCAGACCTTGTCATATACGCTGTCGGCGATCTCAGCGCTGCGGCGCATCAGCTCAAGCTCTTCATGGTTCTTGCGGATACGAACCTCCTCAAGGAGGGGCTTGCCGTCAACGAGCTTGATATTGAGGTTGTCGGAGATATGGAATACGTTGAAGCACTGAGCGGTAGCGTTGACAGACATGGTGCAGTTCTCAACGCCCTGAGCCTTCAGGATCTCATAGACCTTGGGAAGGCCCTCGTTGTCATGCCATGAATAGATCGGGAAAGCGCCCTTGTAAGCGTTCTCGAGCTCGGCGGCATAGAGGATGTTTGCAAGATAGAACATGGAGCCGTCCTTCTTGATGAAGAGTGCCTGGAAACGCTCGCACTGCATGGGTGTGAAATCAGTGAAAAACAGAAGCTCCTCACCGGGTGAGATCATAACGACATCAGTGTCCATCATGTC
>JAZRWL010000035.1:0-2377 GCA_045599685.1 Lachnospiraceae bacterium | reverse complement strand
GGCGGTGATCTGCGAAGACAGGACGCTGACCTTTGCCGAGCTGAACGCGTATGCAAACCGCGCGGCACATCGGCTTATCGCAGCCGGCATAAAAAAGGATTCCGTAGTCGGCATCATGCTGCCGAGGAGCGAGCTGCTTTTCGTAATGGAGCTCGCTATACTGAAGGCAGGCGGCGCTTTCCTGGGACTGCTGCCTGAATATCCCGATGACAGGATCGATTACTGTCTCCGCGACGCGGGCAGCACGATCGTTATCACTGACGAGGAGCTGACAGCGTCAAGAAGCGCGCTCTTTGCGCCTGATGCGCCTTACCGCGCTGTGACAGCGGCAGAACTGCTTGGCGACGGCAATGAGGAAGACCCCGATCTGCAGATATCTTCGGACAGCCTGGCTTACTGCATATATACGTCAGGTTCGACGGGCAGACCCAAAGGAGTCATGATAGAGCATCATAGTCTTTCCAACCTGTGTCAGCCGGGCGATTCGGTAAACCGTTACTATTTCGGAAAGGACAGCGGACACGTGTCGATGGCGATGAGCTCCGTTTCCTTTGATATGTCGATACTTGAAAACATCGTCATGCTCGCTAACGGAAAAACCGTCTGCATCGCAACGGAACGCGAGATACATAATCCCGCTCTGCTTGCGGACGCGATCATACGCAGCGGGGCTGATATCATGATCGCAACACCGTCGATGCTCACAAACCTTCTGAGTATTCCCGAATTCAGACCGGCCATGACCGGACTGACGAATATAGCCGTCGGTGCCGAGGCATTCCCTCCGTCACTCTATTCGATACTCAAAGAGCTTTCACCGAACGTTACGGTGATCAACGCATACGGTCCGACGGAATGTGCCATCACCTGCTGCGGCAAAAAGCTTGAGAGCGGCGAAGGTATTACCATCGGCGGCCCGATCTTCAACACGAAGTTCTATGTGATAGACGAGTTTGGCAACATTATGCCGCCCTATGCCTGCGGCGAGCTGATCATTGCAGGCGAGCCTGTCGGACGCGGCTACATGAATCTTCCCGAAAAGACATCGGAATCCTTCTTCACTCTTCGCGGGCTTTCCGCATATCATTCCGGAGACATGGTGCGCCTGAATGCCGAAGGGGAGGTTGAGTTCTTCGGCCGCCGTGATAACCAGGTAAAGCTGCGCGGCTTCCGTATCGAGCTGGATGAAATAGAAAAGTGCATTTCCTCGTTTGAAGGGATAACACAGAGCAAGGTCATCGTCAGAAACAACGGCTCGGAGGATTATTTGGCGGGCTTCTATACAGCCGACCGCGCTATCGATTCCGATGCTCTCAATGCCCATCTCAAGGCGCGCCTGACTTATTATATGGTGCCCGATGTTATGATGCAGCTTGAAGCCATGCCCGTTACGCCCAGCGGAAAGATCGACAAGAAGGCGCTTCCGGAGATAAAGCGTGAAAAGAGGGCTTCAGGACGAAGAGCTCCGCGTAAGTCACTCGAGCAGGAGCTCTGCGAGCTGTTCGCAAAGGTGCTTTCACTGGAAGAATTCTATGCTGATGATAATTTCTTCGAAATGGGTGGCACCTCGCTTTCGGCCTCTAAGGTCACTATGCAGCTCATGTCAAAGGGAATGAAGGTGGAATATAAGGACATCTTCGACAATCCCACGCCGGAGCTGCTGGCCGACTATATCTCAAGCCATACGCGCGTACATGCCGCGGAGCAGGGTCCGGTAAGCGCTGACGGAGACGATTTTGAAATAAAATCAGATTATCCTGAACAGCTTAAATACAACACCCTTGAATATGCCGATCAGGTAAGGCGCGAGCCTTTGGGTGACGTGCTCCTCACGGGCGCGGTCGGATTCCTGGGCATCCATGTGCTGCGCGAACTGGTTGAAAACGAGACGGGCAACATTATCTGCCTCATAAGGCACGGAAGCTTCTCATCGGCAGAAAAGCGCCTCAAGAGTATGCTCTTCTATTACTTCGACGATCTGATGGAGGATGCTCTGGAAAAACGCATACGTATCATAGAAGCTGATATCACCGACAGCGACATAGGAAAGCTGCTGAAGGGCATCCACGTCGATACTGTTATCAACTGTGCGGCCTGCGTTAAGCACTACGCGGCAGATGACATCCTGGAGCGCATAAACGTCCGCGGCGCGGAAAACATGATAGAGATCGCGAAGGAAAAGAACGCCAGGATGATACAGATATCCACTATTTCTATCCCGGGCGTGCATACGGAGGAAACTTGGAAGCGCGGCATCAAGGCATACGAAAACAAGCTCTTCGTAATCGACGATATGGGCAATAAGTACGGAATATCCAAGTATCATGCGGAACTGAAACTGCTGGAGGCCGTTAAGAACGGTCTGCGCGGCAAGATC
>JAZRWL010000034.1:0-3208 GCA_045599685.1 Lachnospiraceae bacterium | reverse complement strand
GGCCCTCGATCTCAGCCTGCAATTCCTTGCGATTGGAATAATAAGCAAGACTCCCGGTGATCACGAAGGTCTTTCCTTCGAGAAGATTTCCGGACACCACGTCGGCCTCGAGAGTAAGCTCAGGAAGGAGCTTTTTCAGCAGAGCGACATTATCGGGATCATTGAAATACGTTTCTATCGAAGCGGCGAGAACGTGGCCGATGCCTTCTATCGTCGCCAATTCATCCTCTTTCGCACTCATTAGTCTCTCTATGTCTCCTGCGTAGGCCCTGCTCAGCACCTTTGCGTTTGCGGCCCCGATACCGTCTATGCCGAGCGCGTTTATGAGACGTGAAAGCGTAGTATTGCGTGAACGTTTGATTGCCGCGACTGTATTCTCAAAGGATCTTTCTCCGAAGCCCTCCATATTTACTATTGCATCATGGTGCTCGTTCAGCCTGAAAAGGTCGGCGTAATCATGCAGAATACCGGCATTTATCCACTTTTCGAGCGTTGATTCGGATATCCCTTCTATATTCATCGCGTCACGGCTTACGAACAGATCAAAGCCCTTGATACGTTTCGCTGGACATTTTTCATTGACACAGAACAGCACTCTGACATCGTCACGGCTCTTAATCTCAGTTTTTTCTCCGCAGACCGGACAGTATTCGGGAAGAGGCATCGGACCTGACATAGTCATATTCTCAGCTATCTGCGGGATGATCATATTGGCCTTGTATACTCTGATACGGTCGCCCTTTCCGAGCTTCAGGGCCTCATAAATGCTGACATTATGAACGCTCGCGCGGCTTACTGACGTACCCTCGAGCTCGACAGGATCAAAGATCGCGACCGGATTGATGAGACCGGTGCGCGACGCGCTCCATTCGATCTCTGTGAGAGTTGTCTCCTGCTCTTCGTCGGCCCATTTGAAAGCGATAGAATCACGCGGATATTTTGCCGTCACTCCGAGAGAGCTGCCATAGGCTATATCATCATAGGTCAGTACGAGACCGTCGGAAGGCAGAGGATTTTCGGGTATATTATGAGAAAATTCCTTTACCGCTTCCTCCACACTGCCGCTGTCGACCATCCTTCCGTATACCACATCGAAGCCCTGCGACTTCAGCCACTCGAACTGCCGCCATCTGCTGTTTCCGAAATCCACTCCCTCACTGCTTACGAGCGAGAATGCGTGGAATTGCACACGGCGCTTCGCTGTGACGGCGCTGTTCAGCTGCCTTACCGAGCCGCTGCAGAGGTTTCGCGGATTTTTGTACAAGGCCGCCTCATCGTCGAGCTCTGCGTTGATGCTTTCAAAATCCTCATAGGAAATAAGAGCCTCTCCCCTGATGACGAGCTCGCCCTTATAAGGGATAGTCAGCGGTACGTTAATGAATGTGCGGGCATTCGGTGTAATGACCTCGCCTGTGATGCCGTTGCCGCGCGTAACCGCCTTTTCAAGGCTGCCGCCGCTGTATTTCAGTACGACGGTCAGGCCGTCGAGCTTCCATGAGAGTATACCCTTTTTATCTTTTAGCCACGCGGCAAGAACTGCGGGATCCTTTGTCTTTTCGAGAGAAAGCATCGGGGAGGCGTGATCCTCCTTCGGCAGCTTTGACAGTATCTCATAACCGACATGGATACTCGGGCTCGCCGAGAGGATGACGCCCGACTCATGCTCAAGCGCGCGGAGCTCATCATATAGGGCGTCATATTCGAGATTAGACATAATCTCGCGGTTTTCCTGATAATATGCTCTGGAAGCATCGTTCAGCAACGCTACGAGCTCCTTCATTCTGCTGCGGTCATCTGTCTGTGTCATTTTTTCCTCCGGGCAGCCGGTCCCAGCTCTCTAATTTCCGACTCGGTAAGCCTTCGATACCCTCCCTCGGGTATGCCGTCGATAGTGATATTCATTACCCGGATACGTGTAAGCTCACGTACACGGTATTCCAAAGCCTCACACATCCGGCGTATCTGGCGGTTCAGTCCCTGTGTCAGGATTATCGAAAAGCTCCTTGCCGAGAGTTTTTTCACCCGGCAGGGCTTCGTAACGGCATCCGACAGCTCGACGCCTCCGCGCATGTTTTCGAGGAACTCAGCGGTGATGCTTTTATCGACGGTCACGATGTATTCCTTTTCATGACCGTTCACACTGCGGCAGATCTCATCGGAGAGCCTACCGTCATTCGTCATGAGGATAAGACCCTTTGAGGCCTTGTCCAGACGGCCCACGGGGAAGATCCTCTCCTCGAGCCCGACAAGCTCCACTATATTCTTTTCGCCCTTGAAATGCGCGGTGGTACATACGATGCCTTCAGGCTTATTAACTGCCAGCACTATACGTTCGGCTTCCGGCGTCAGCCTGCGCCCGTCATATACGACCTCATCAGTCTCGTTTACCTTTCTGCCGACATCAGCCGTCACCCCGTTTACCAGAATGAGGCCGTCAGCAATCATTCTGTCGGCCTCACGTCTGGAGCACAGTCCGCACATTGCGAGAAAGTGATTTAATCTTATTTCTTCCATTCCGGATGGAGCCCTTTATTCAGCGGCTTCCTTTCTGATCGCCTTGGTCCTTATCTCTTCCTTTATCGCCGTTATGAACTCTGGCAGAGCCTTCTGACCCTCATCTCCCAGGAAACGGCTGCGTACGGATACGGTACCGTTCTCCTCCTCGTCCTTACCGACGATGAGCATATAAGGGATCTTGTCCATACGTGCTTCTCTGATCTTGAAGCCGATCTTTTCGGAACGCAGGTCTACCGTGGAGAGGATGCCTTCCTTTTTCAGCATGTCGCATACGGACTGAGCGTAGTTCTCGAACTTCTCTGAGATAGGCAGGATCCTTACCTGCTCGGGACACAGCCAGGTCGGGAACTTGCCGGCATATTTTTCGATGAGCCATGCAAGAGTGCGCTCATAGCAGCCCATCGAGGTCCTGTGGATGATCCAGGGTCTGACCTTGTTGCCGTTCTCGTCAACGTAATACATGTCATACTGCTCGGCGAGAAGCGCATCCCACTGAACGGTGATCATAGTATCTTCCTTGCCGTAGACATTCTTTGCGTTGATATCGACCTTCGGGCCGTAGAAGGCTGCCTCTCCGACATCCTCGGTGAATTTTACGCCGAGCTCGTTCAGTACATTGCGGATATGGCCCTCGCTCTCAGCCCATGCCTCGGGGGTACCGATATACTTCGTGGTGTTCGCGGGATCCCAC
>JAZRWL010000033.1:0-2652 GCA_045599685.1 Lachnospiraceae bacterium | reverse complement strand
ATTACGCATATGTTACGACAAATAATAACATGAGTTAACACTTTTGTCAAGTTTTCCCCACCTGAGTGTTCAGAACAGTGATCCTGAGAACGCTCCTTCCCCACTGCCGCGCCAAAAAACGCACAGAAAAAATATCTTCTGCGCGATGATCCGAATATACCGGGAGTTCATGACGGTTATTTGTCGTAATAATTATAAGGATTTTATTAATGCGATAACGGTGTCAGTCCCGTCTGCGGACCCATTCAAACATCAAAAGACTCGCCGCGACCGCAGCATTCAGGGACTCTATCTTTCCCTTCATGGGGATTATCACACGCCGGTCCGCCATTTCCGTAAGTTCAGCGCTGAGGCCCTTCGATTCATTTCCTATCATGATGGCGCTGGCAGGCTCGAACGCCGCCTCGCGGTAATCCACGCTCGCCTGCAGATGTGCGGCATAGGTCGTATATCCGCGCGACTTCAGTGCTTCCGCCGCCTCGCCGAGCCCGCCGGTATAAGCGACCGGCACGCGCAGTATCGCGCCCATAGTGGAGCGGACGACCTTCGGCGAATAGCAGTCCGCAGTCGCGTTGTCACAGAGGATCCCGTCCGCCCCGCAGGCCTCGGCAGTCCTGATGATCGTCCCCATATTGCCGGGGTCCTGTATACCCTCGGCCACAAGTATCAGACCGCCCTTCGCGAGCTCAGAAAGCTCCGTCTTCGGGCGGCGCACCAGGGCCATGATCCCCTGCGGTGTGACCGTATCCGACACACGTGAAAACACCTGATCGCTCAATACTTCGGTATCGATGCCGTCCCATGAAGAGGATGTCTGCTCCCGGCTCGCGTATGTTTCGGACATATATATCGAATGGAGCATTTCCTTCGGTATCTCACCGACCATCTTGCCGCCTTCAATGATATATAAGCCGCATTCCCGGCGATATGCCGCCTTTTCACGCAGTTTTATCAGTTCCTTCACCTTTGAATTAGACGCGGAAGTGATCATTCGTCCTCTCCTGTAAAACGGTATTTCTGTATTATTGCCTGCTTACGGCTGATGCCGTTGTATTCGTTGATATCGGGCGTGAAAATGACCGACATTTCGACGCCGCCCCCGGCTCCGTCCCTCGCCTCATCCCACGCGCTTTCGCCGAATGTCCTGATCAGACGCTCACGGAATTCCTCCGCGTTGCGGAATAACAGTGCGTCGATCGCCGCGCCCGAGGCATTTGTCACGCGCATTTTTATGACGTTCTGGTTTTTCCCGATTATATCGAGCCTTCTGACAGTGACCCTGCTCTCGGCGAACACGGGCTTCGGATTTTCGCGTCCGGTAGGTTCTAAAAGCGTCAGCTCACTCACGAGCTTTTCATTTATATAATCAAAGGGCAGTCTGCTGTCTATCCTTATGATCGGTGTGAGGTCTTCCTCGGTGAGACCGCAATCCTCATTGAGCCGTCGCTGCAACTCCTCCAGCCTGTCCTCCTTCAGCGAAAGTCCCGCTGCCATCGCGTGTCCGCCGAAGCGTGTCAGCAGATCCCCGCAGGCTGTAAGACCGCGGAACATATGATAGGCCTCGACAGAACGTCCCGAGCCCTTCAGTCCGTCCACTGCGTCGGTGAAAACAAAGACCGGTCTGCTGTATCTTTCCTTTATCCTGCCGGCGATTATTCCGGCAATGCTCTCATGACAGTCATGCAGCCGCACGAGCAGTATCTTATCGAGCTCTCCGCGGCTCTCGATGAGTTCTATCGCCTTTTTTTCTCCCTCGTCGGTCATGCTCTTGCGTTTTTCGTTGAGCTGGCGCAGATGCTCCGCTATCTCCTGCGCCTCGACCGGATCGTCAGTATCCAGCAGACGCTGTGCCTTTTCCGTCGTTTCTAACCTGCCCGCGGCATTGAAGCAGGGGCCTATGACAAAGCCAAGATGATAGGCCTCGAGTTCCTTCCGGTGAAGGTCGGTCGCCGCAATGAGAGCATCAAGGCCGACATGCCGCATGATATTCAGGACACGCAGTCCCTCCTTCACCAGCACACGGTTCTCACCGGTCAGATCCATGACATCGGATATCGTAGCGACAGCGGCATAGGCAATGAAGCGTTCCGGGAGCTTCATACCGCGCCTGTTATAAATCAGCTCGATCAGACGCAGCGCTACGCCTGTACCGCAAAGCTTTTTGAAGGGATAGGGACAGTCTTCCCTGTGCGGATCGACGACGGCCGCAGCAGGCGGAAGCAGTTCCTTCCTCACCCCGTCGGTCTCGGAAAAAGGCACCTCGTGATGATCCGTCACCACTGTCGTGATACCGAGCTCTGAGGCATATTCTATTTCGGCGCCGGCGGCGATACCGTTGTCACAGGTCACGATCAGGGAGGCGCCCATAGCCTTCGCCTCATCGACGATACGTCGGTTCAGGCCGTAACCCTCCGCCACGCGATCAGGCGTGAGGATGACGGGGTCGGTCCCGATGGCCCGGAGTCCCTCGCGCAGCACCTGCCCTGAGAATATTCCGTCCACATCATAATCGGACGCGATCACTATCTTCTGACCGTCTGCGACTGCCTTTTCTATGATATCTGCTGCCTTTTCGGCATCCTTCATCAGCTCCGGCGCAGCGAGCGACTTCATTGAAGCGTACAGATACTCTTCCGCGCTTTCCCTGTCGGT
>JAZRWL010000032.1:0-3471 GCA_045599685.1 Lachnospiraceae bacterium | reverse complement strand
AGACAGGCATCGGTCCTGCCGGACTGGGCGGAAGAGTGACCGCTCTGGCAGTGAATATCGAGACCTACGCGACTCATATCGCGCAGCTCCCCGTGGCCGTCAATATCTGCTGCCATGTGAACCGTCATGTGACAAGAGTCATCTGAGGAGGCATAATAATGAAGCATGTTATCACAACACCGCTTACGGATGAAAAGGTAAAGGAAATGAAGGCCGGCGATACCGTTCTGATAAACGGTGTCATTTACAGCGCGAGAGACGCGGCGCACAAGCGCATGACCGAGGCTCTCGAAAGAGGCGAAAAGCTGCCCTTCACCATCGAGGGAGCGATCGTTTATTATCTGGGGCCTACACCTGCCCCCTCGACCAGAGCGATAGGCTCTGCCGGACCTACAACAGCCAGCCGAATGGACAAATACACCCCGGCTCTGCTCGATCTGGGGCTCAAGGGCATGGTGGCCAAGGGCCGCCGCAGCGGTGCGGTAAAGGATTCGATCAGGAAAAACGGTGCCGTATATATGGCCGCGATAGGCGGGGCGGGCGCTCTTCTCTCACAGTGCATAAAGGAGGCTGAGGTCATCGCATACGACGATCTGGGACCTGAAGCCGTAAGAAAGCTCGTCGTAGAGGATTTCCCGGCGATAGTGATAGCGGACAGCGACGGCAATGATCTTTATGAGACAGCGGCGGAGCAGTGGAGAATAGAGGACTGAAATGCTGGATATAAAATTCGTCAGAGAAAATCCCGACATCGTAAGGGATAATATCAGAAAAAAGTTCCAGGACGGAAAGCTCCCGCTCGTTGATCAGGCGCTGGAACTGGATATCCGCAACCGTCAGATAAAGCAGGAGGTGGAGACTCTCCGCGCAAACAGAAACAAGGTATCGAAGCAGATCGGCGCTCTCATGGCGCAGGGAAAGCGTGATGAGGCAGCGGCGGTAAAGGCCGAGGTCGCGAAGAACGGTGCCCGCATAGACGAGCTTACGGCGGAGGAAAAGCAGGTCGAGGAGGAACTGAGGAAGGTAATGCTCGCCATCCCCAATATCATCGATCCTTCTGTCCCCATCGGAAAGGATGACAGTGAAAATGTCGAGATCGAGCGCTTCGGCGAGCCGGTGGTCCCGGATTATGAGATCCCTTATCATGCCGATATCATGGAGGCCTTCAACGGTCTTGAGCTCGAAGCCGCGGGAAAGGTCGCCGGAAACGGTTTTTATTATCTCAAGGGCGATATGGCGAGGCTCCACTCGTCGATATTGAGCTATGCGAGAGATTTTATGATCGACAAGGGCTTCACCTATTGCATACCGCCTTTTATGATCCGCTCTGATGTGGTGAACGGAGTCATGAGTTTCGCGGAAATGGATGCGATGATGTACAAGATCGAGGGCGAGGATCTTTACCTGATCGGGACCAGCGAGCATTCGATGATAGGAAGCTTCATTGACACCATCCTTGACGAAAAGGATCTGCCCTATACGATGACCAGTTATTCCCCCTGCTTCCGCAAGGAAAAAGGTGCGCACGGCATAGAGGAGCGCGGTGTCTACAGGATCCATCAGTTTGAAAAGCAGGAGATGGTGGTAGTTTGCAGACCCGAAGAGAGCAGAGAGTGGTTCGAGCGCATGTGGAAATATTCCGTGGAGTTTTTCCGCAGTCTCGATATCCCGGTACGCACAATCGAGTGCTGCTCGGGAGATCTGGCGGATCTGAAGGCCAAGTCGATCGACGTGGAGGCCTGGTCACCCAGACAGAAGAAGTATTTTGAGGTCGGCAGCTGCTCAAATCTCGGAGACGCGCAGGCAAGAAGGCTGAAGATCCGCGTGAACGGCGCGAACGGCGAGAAGTATTTTGCCCATACGCTCAACAATACCGTAGTGGCGCCGCCCCGTATGCTGATAGCTTTCCTCGAGAATAATCTTCGTGCCGACGGCAGCATCGCCGTTCCCGCGGCGCTGCAGCCTTATATGGGCGGACGCAGTGAACTCAGATGATTTTTAAATAATGTGATCTTTAGTCCGGGGTGTAACATATCGTTACACCCCGGTTCGTCGTTTTGCCCGAAAATACGCGGAAATCTGCGTTTTTATATGTAACAAAACGCACCGTGACATATGTATAATATTTTGCTATGATAACCGATGAAAGAGTTTCACGCTCTTTTTCCGGGATCTTTTCTGTTCTATTATCTTTCTGTTCCGTCCATATCCAATCTAATCCAATCCAATTCTATTATTTGAAGGTAATCGGATCCATGAACCCCAAAGATCTTAAGCAAAATGTGTATCACGATGAATATCGCTGCGCGCTGCAGACGCTCCATGCCTACAAGGACGCAGGGATATCACTCTTTTTGGAGGATCGTCCCGTGTCCCCCAGGAAGGCAGCATATGTCTGTATCGTGCGGGAGCGCGGCAGGTATATGAGCGATTTTGTCACGGATGACAACGGAAAACTGAGCGAGATACGCTTCGACCGAGTCGAGTGATCGCAAATCAAATCTCAAAATAGAGAATCCTTCTGTCAAGCGGTTTTCCGTGCGGAGTCTGAGACAAATTGAAAAAAGAAGCAGCCTGTGTTATACTTTATCAGTCAAAGGAGGCTGTTTCGATGAGTGTGAAGCAGAGCAGAAAGATCCCGGTCATTATCGTGCTGGTCCTGATCGTCGTCATGGCGGTGGTCAGCATCGTAATGATGAAGAACGAGAAGGAGGTCATTTCAGAAAAAATGGCCGACCTTACCGAGCTGTACCCTTCCGAGGACGGAACAGCTCCCATTATCGCGAACGGCTTTCTCTCGGATGTCCGGGCTCTTGTGAAGGATAAGAACGTTTATCTGAGCCTCGGCGTAGTCAGATCCGACATCAACAGTGATTTTTTCTGGGATGACAATGAAAAATGCCTGATATATACGACTCCTTCCGGGACCGTCACCGCAAAAGCCGCGGATCAGTACGACGGTGTCGCCGTATTTTTCGATAACACTGCCGAGGGCGCGAAGACAAAGGCCGCGGCGAGTGACCGTATTTTTATCCTGTTAAAGTATATTGCCCAGTATTCAAGCCTTTCTTTCAGTACATACAGCGACCCGGCGAGAGTATTTATGAGGTCGGAGTTCGGCGAGCAGCAATACGCGAAGCTTAAGACCGGTACCGCACTGAGGACAATGGCGGACAAAAAGGCCGATGTAGTCGCGTATCTTCCGGAAAAATGCGATGCCTGGATCGTGTCGAGCCGTGACGGCTGGGCAAAGGTCGTGGTCGAAGGCGCCTGCGGACACGTGGGATATGTTCCGGTCACGGAGCTGACAGATGTCAGAAAGCAGGTGGATGAGGAGCCCTATGCCGCGCCGGTATACGAGCGCGCTGTGACGGGAGAGCCGATATGTATGGCCTGGCATCAGGTGTTCAATGATTCGGGATATGACCAGCTGAGTGAGTTCATGGAAAAGGCTGCGGGTGCGAATGTGAT
>JAZRWL010000031.1:0-4318 GCA_045599685.1 Lachnospiraceae bacterium | reverse complement strand
GGTGTCGCAGTTTCTGCAGCAGCAGTCGTTTCGGCGGCAACGGTGCCGCTGTCAGTTCCGCAGGCAGTGAAAAACAGGGCCATTGCGGTTATTAATAATATGGATAAAGCTTTTTTCATATAAATACTCCCGGGGTTTATTTCGCTCCGGATCTGCAGTCAAGAGCATGTTGTTTATATCATTAAGCCGGGGATAAATCAATGAATTGACCGTTAAGGAAATATTAAATCGTGCAGTGGCACTTTATTATCAACAGAAATCGGACCGGCTTTTTGTGATTATTAAAACGTGCAAGCCCCTTTTATCTTCTATTTTAAAAACCACGTCAGGGTATCCCGGATCCTTTTCTCGTTGATGCAGTGATCGCCGCCATCGAAAAGCGCCCGCCTTGTCCCCTGGACAGGCGCTATATCAATAAAACGGGAAATTCTGCGAGAACACACAGAGTATCAGAACAACAAATATATTATACCATTGATTCTATCGGAAAGAGGACACGATTTGTTACATACCGGAAGTTTCCGGATCAAAGTAACACCTACTTTATAGACAACAGAATACCTTGACAAAGCATTAAAAAAACATCATTATCATATTATGATTGAAGAAGTTTTGAAAAAGTATTCGGACGGCGGCAGGCGCGATATGAAGGCTGCGGAGAGTCACTGCCTGACGGCTCCGGTCTTTGTATCCGGAGACCGCGAATGAAGCGGCTGACGGTAAAGGAGCTCGTGATCCTCGCATTCCTCGGGGCTCTGATGTTCTGCTCAAAGCTTTTGACGGAGGCGCTTCCCAATATCCACATGCTCGCGATGTTCACGATCGCCTATACCGTGGTATTCAGGGCAAGGGCTCTGTACGCGATATACACATTTGTGATGTTGACGGGCATATTTTACGGCTTCGGCATATGGTGGGTGCCGTATCTTTATCTCTGGATACTGCTTTGGGGAGTGACGATGCTTCTGCCGCGCAATATGCCGACGCGGGTCGCGGTTCCCGTATATATGGTCGTAGCGGGTCTGCACGGGTTCCTGTACGGAACTCTCTATGCGCCCTTTCAGGCGCTCGCCTTCGGACTCGATTTCCGGGGAATGATCGCATGGATCGTCGCCGGACTGCCCTGGGATGCCATACAGGGGATAGGAAATCTCTGCATAGGTACACTCGTGGTACCTGTTGTGAAAATAATCAAAATAGCATTAAAACAAACAAGCTGAAAGGAAAATGAAATGAAAAGGATCGTATCTATTTTACTTGCGCTGCTCATGCTCGTATCTCTGACCGCGTGCGGAGATGATGAGCCGGAGGTAACGAGCGAGGAAGTATTGACGGAGTCCGCGGCAGAGTCCGAAACAAGACCTGCATCAGAGTCCGAGACGAAAAAAGTCACACTTGCTCATACAGCGATCCTCAAGACTACGGAAGCCTCCGAAGCCGTGGCGCTGCCCACACGTGAAGAGCTTCACGCGCGTCTCGACGCGATGGCGGCCGAGGGTTATTATTTCGTCGCGGAGGGACCTGACAGCAGCGGAAAGACGGTCGAGCTTTCGGCAGGACGAAAGGGAGAAGCATATTATGCGGTATATGTAGGCGGCACTGTCGCCTTCGACCTGAGCGATCCGGCGAAGATAACGACCTATACGCTTGCCGATGGAAAATGGACCGCGTCCGAGGCGCCGTTCGTGCAGAGCAGCAAGGATGCGCTGCTCGAGTCTTTTAACACGGTACAGTCCATGTTCACCTATTACACAGTAATGACCAATGATATGGTAAAGACCGGCACTGATACTGTCGCAGGCTATAACTGCGATGTATACGATTACAGGGGAACGGCCTATTTCATCGAGCAGGAGACCGGTCTTTGTCTGAAACAGTCCGGCGACAGCGGCTTTACGGTAAAGGAATTCGCAAAAAACTGGGAGCCCGCCTTCCTTTCCGCACATGCAGAGCAGACTGACGAGGAAAAGCTGAATCAGGCGATCGCGCTCGACGGCGAGGGCAGGTATGATGAAGCCTTCGCGATCTTCATGGAACTTGCGGAAAAGGGCGATATGATGGGAATGACCTCGGTCGGCTTTTATTACGAATGCGGTTATTCTGTGGAAGCTGATCCCGCGAAAGCACTGGAATGGTACTTAAAGAGCGCAGAGCTCGGAGAGCAGTATGCTCTTGCGAGGGCGGCAAATGCTTATTACTGGGGTGTCGGTACCGAAAAGGATTACACGAAGGCCGAGCAGTACGCGCTGGCAGCTGCCGAGCAGTACAGCGGCGAGGCCTGCTACATTCTGGGCTGCATCTACCTGGAAGAGGAAGAAAAGCAGGATTTCGCAAAGTCCCTCGAATACTACATGAAGTCCGCAGAGCTGGAATACACTCCGGCATATAATCAGGTGGGCATAATCTACAGCTATGGCTATGGTGTCACCGAGGATCAGGAAGAGGCCTTCAAATGGTTCCTGAAGGGCGCCGAGACCGGAGATGATGTCGCGCAGTATAATGTCGGCATTAATTACCTGCAGGGCAGAGGGACAAAGAAGGATCGCGACAAGGCGAAGGAATATTTGCTGCTTTCCGCCGCACAGGGATATGAATACGCGATTCAGGAGCTCGAAACGGAGTTCGGGATAAAGAAAGAGGATATCCCCGCGGCTACAGAGCCCGCGGAGACAAAGGCCGGAGACGACAAAGAGGAAAACAAGTATGCCGCCCTGAGCACGAAGGAAGCGCCGAATATCGGAGATTTCCAGTGGTACACGGAGAATGTGCTCGTAAACGGTGTCCCCGAGAACGTCAAGCATACGAACAGCATCTATGATCTGAAGGGCGATTGGAAATGCCTGATCATCTATGACCCCGACCGTACAATGAATTCGTATGTTGAGGTATATATGAACGCGAATATCAGCGGCACGACGAAAAAGCTGAAGGTCACGCTTACTCCTCATGCACGCTGGATCGAATCAGAGAGCAAGAGCTTCAACGAGGACGGTGAGGAGACTATGACTTACGAGGGCACCTACAAGAAGAGCGATCTGAACGTGACCGGCTCCGGCAGCATCTCCATACAGGATTTCTATACTATCGACGGAGTGCAGTATGCGGTCGGCACCTACGGCTCTCCCGACGGTACGCCTGCCGTAATCGCACTGGTGCGTCCCTGATCCGGGAAACGCCCGCCGTTGATATCGGGCGGGAATATGCTATAATATGTATATCCGGGCGCGGTGAAGACCGCGCCTGATATTTCTGTCGGAAAGGAGCGTCGCATTATGGCTACTTCAAAATATCTGATGACCGAAGGCAACATCAAAAAAAGAATCATCAATTTTGCCGTACCGGTGTTCGTCGGACATCTTTTCCAGCAGCTTTACAATACAGCCGATTCGCTCGTGGTGGGAAGGCTCGTCGGCAGCACCGCGCTGGCGGCGGTAAGCTCTGTCGGCACGCTGGTCTTCATGCTCGTCGGCTTTTTCATGGGCTTTTCACAGGGCGCGGGCATCATTATCGGGAATGACCTCGGTGCCGGAAACGAAGAGGAGGTCTCGAAGGGAGTACATTCCTCGGTGGCGGTAGCTGTCATTTCCAGCGTGGTGATCACGGTACTCGGCATCGTATTCTCCCCGATCATGCTCGAGTGGATGGATACGCCGCAGGACGTAATGCCCGAGGCGATATCCTATCTCCGCTGGTATTTTGCAGGCAGCACGGGACTGATATTTTACAATACTTTTGTAAGTATCCTGCAGGCGAGCGGCGATTCGCGTCACCCGCTGTTTTATCTGATCTTCAGTTCTCTGCTCAATGTAGTCCTGGATATCTGTTTCATAAAGTATTTCGGAATGGGCGTAGAGGGCGCGGCTCTCGCGACCTCGATAGCGCAGGTGCTCAGCGCCTGCCTGGCCTGCCGGAGGCTGGTCACCACGTCGGAGGCGATCAGACTGAGCTTCCGCAGGATAAAGCTGCACAGAGACAAGGTGCGTCAGATAGTGCGCTTCGGCCTGCCGTCCGCGCTTCAGGCCTGCGTAATCGACCTTTCCAATATCATGATCCAGTCTTATGTGAATTCCTTTGGTTCCTCGGCCATGGCCGGCATCGGAGCATATTCAAAGGTCGAGGGTTTTTCCTTCCTGCCTACGCAATCCTTCTCGATGGCACTGTCGACCTTTATTTCGCAGAACCGCGGTGCAGGCAGAAAGGACCGTATCCGCTCTGCGCTGAAATTCGGTCTCGTTTCCGCGGTACTGCTGGTCGAGGCGGTCGGCGCGATAATGTTCATCTTCTGTCCGCAGCTCATCGCGCTCTTCGTGGATGAGCC
>JAZRWL010000030.1:0-4009 GCA_045599685.1 Lachnospiraceae bacterium | reverse complement strand
AAGCTCGTCGGGCTCATAACCCGGAGGTCGCAGGTTCAAATCCTGCCCCCGCTATTTTAGTGATTTGTAAGCCCAGATAGCTCAGATGGTAGAGCAGAGGACTGAAAATCCTCGTGTCGCTGGTTCGATTCCGGCTCTGGGCACTTGGCGTTCCTGATGGGAACGCTTTTTTTATTCCCGTTCAGGATCTTTCGTTTATAATAGGACGCAGGTCTTACTGCCGAAATGGCTTATGACCATTTCTAAGATACTTCGTTTCGTAAGGTGTTTTCAAAAGCGTTTTTAACAGAATGTTGGACGGTGTCTGCAGAAGCATTTTTTGATGTTAAAAACCGGGATAGTTGTTTCAGATGCGAACATAACAAAAAGAGAGAGCTTTTTTAACGAACTATAGTCGTGCTCTGTAACAGTCAACTGTGTGTGGCTCGCGCGTGGAAATTTCTTGCGGATAAGTACCTGCATGGTATATTATGATAGTATAGTGAATGGATACTGGAGGGCCGGTGCCTGCTCACGTCCGAGATTTACTCCGGAATGATACTTAAATATGAGCAAGTAACGGCTTTCACCCGAGATCATGAAGAGAAAACTCTGCGTCGTTTTGTGCCGCTGAACCTCACAGAAATGCATAGGATCTTTATACAGTATTATCATATTTGTATTATGAACTGACGTTCTCTTAACTTTTCAGTGGATAAGTGGATAATATCAGGGGATAATTGTTAAATTATCAGGTTTGTGAGTTAATAGTATGGGCAGGATTTATTATTTATTCGGTAAGAGCGCTACCGGAAAGGATACGATTTACAGCAGGCTTCTCGATAAGCCGGAGCTGTCCCTGAAGCGGGCAGTAATGTATACTACGCGGCCCCGCAGATCGGGCGAGACAGAAGGCAGGGAGTATCATTTCATCACAGTGGATGAGCTATCCGCATTAAGGGCTGCGGGAAAAGTGATCGAGGAGCGTACTTATGATACGGTCCACGGCCCCTGGACTTATCTTCTGGCGGATGACGGCGGGATCGATATTGATGGCGGTGACTACCTGATCGTCGGTGTGTTAAAGTCCTTTGTCGATACCCGTACTTATTACGGAGACGATGTCGTAATGCCGCTGTATATTGAGGTCGAGGACGGCGAGCGGCTATCCCGTGCCCTGAGCAGAGAGCGAGGTCAGTCAGCACCGAAATATGCCGAGATGTGCAGGCGGTTCATCTCTGATCAGGAGGATTTTTCCGAGGAAAGGCTGGAAGCCGCCGGTATAACGAAGCGTTTTATCAACGATGACCTCGAGCGCTGCATCGATGAGATCAGGAACTATATTTTGAGCGGATCTGATAATGGACGGTAGTTTCTTTCAAAAAATGAATGGACATGCCTGTATCCTGACCGGGCCCGACCGTGCCTCGCTGTTTGAGACCGCGCGAGAGATCGTGCAGACTATGCAGGGCGATGATCCCGTACACCCGGATGTGCGTTATCTGACGCATGAGGGATCGGGAGTAATTTCCGTCGGAGAGGTACGCAGTCAGCTTGTGAATGACATTTTCATTCGCCCGTATCGTGAGCCGTATAAGATATATATCGTTCCGGACAGCGAACTTTTGGGTCGTGAAGCGCAGAACGCGATCCTGAAGACACTTGAGGAACCGCCGGATTATGCGGTGATATTGCTTCTGACCCTTCAGCCGGAGCTTCTGCTCCCGACAGTCAGATCGAGAGCGATATTGCTGCCTGTCGAACCGTTTGCGGAAAGTGATGAAGAGGAATATGAGTCAGGGATACTTGACTGTATTATCGGTTTGCCCGGAGCGTCGTCCGCCGATATCGACAAGACGGTAAAGCTTTTATCAGAGAAGGCAAAGACGGGGTTCACATATGGCAGGATATTTACGATAGTTCGTCAGTGGTACAGGGATCTCGCTTATTATTTACAAAACCATACAAAAAATCTGTATTATACGGACAAAATAGAGTATTATTGCAGATGGAGCACACACATCACCTCCGCAGGTGTTTATCACGCCTTCGATCTGATCGCGGAGGCGGAGGCGGAGCTGTCGGCTGGCGCGAACGCGGAGCTTACCTTAAAAAAGCTTTTCGTCCTGCTGCGCGACGGGCTGTGAAACGGTGCTTTTCAGAGGCGGCGATATGAAAAAAGCGCCGCGAAAATGTTCGTGAGTCAGGGGACGAGCGGATAATGTGATTGATAGATTCAGGAGAAGAAAATGACAGAGGTAATCGGAGTAAAGTTTTATTGCAATACGAAGCTGTATTATTTTGACCCTGCGGGCGAAGAATTTACCTGCGGAGAACGCATAGTAGTCGAGACGGCGCGCGGCATCGAGCTGGGACGGGTGCTCATCACGAACAGGATGGTCGAGGATGATGATGTAGTCCAGCCGCTGAAGCCGATAATTAGAAAAGCGACCGACGAAGATATAGAAAACGAAAAAAAGAACAAGGCAAAGGAGCCGGAGGCCTTCCGTATCTGCAAGGAAAAGATACAGAATCACGGACTGATCATGAAACTGGTGGCAGCCGAATACACCTTTGACGGCAGTAAGGTGCTCTTTTATTTCACCGCTGACGGAAGAGTGGATTTCCGCGAGCTGGTCAAGGACCTGGCTTCGACTTTCCGCACACGTATCGAGCTGAGACAGATTGGTGTCCGCGACGAGGCAAAGATTAAGGGCGGTATCGGAAAATGCGGGCGCGAGCTCTGCTGCAACAGTTATCTGACTGATTTTGTATCGGTCTCGATAAAAATGGCAAAGGAGCAGAATCTTTCGCTGAATCCCACCAAAATATCGGGCTCCTGCGGCAGGCTCATGTGCTGTCTGAAGAACGAGGAGGAGACCTATGAGCTCCTGAACAGCTGTCTGCCGAGCGTAGGGGATGCAGTCGTCGTGAAGGAAGACGGTAAAAAGGGTATCGTTCAGAGCGTGAATGTCCTGCGGCAAAAGGTAAGAGTGCTGATCAAGGACGCCAAGGACGATGAGACAGAGGCGATCGATTATGACGCGGAGGGACTTTTGTTCGAAAAGGGACGGAGGACCTTCACTGAACCGGAGGAACAGGAATCCGGCGAATTGAGAGAGCTTGAAAAGCTCGAAGAGCTGGAAAAGGCTGAGAAGGCAGAGGAAGAGCTGGAAGGCGGACAGCTCATCAGAGATAAAAACAGAGAGCGCCGCGGCAATCAGAAGCGTGATCTCAGACAGTGGCAGGTTCGTCGCAGCCGTGACGGGCAGGGAGCCCAGCCGGCTGACGGTACGGCGGCGGAGGACGTTTCGGAAAAGCCGGAGCGCGAAGCACGCAGGAACGGCCGATATGACAGGGAACGCCGTGAATCCAGAGGCGAGAGACGCAGCGATAATGACGGATACGAAACTGGAAGAACGGGTACTGAGAAGGCAGGTGAAGAAGGTCCCGGGTCTCGTGACCGCAATGAGAACAGTGATCACCGTGAACGCAGGAACGATCGCCGGGACAGAGATCGGAATTCCCGGAGGAACGATCGCCGGAGCGAAGGTGACGGAAGCAGGAGCGGAGATCAGCGACCTGTGACCGACCGGGCGGAAGGAGCGGAGACGAGTGACCGCGATCCGGGCGGTGAGCCCCGCGAACGCAAAAGAGAGCGCAATTATAAAGATCGCCGTGACCGGAAAAATTACAGACGCGGCGAGCAGGAGGACGGTCAGCCCGGCGAAACGGAAAAAGCCCGGGAGTCCGGCGCAGATAATGGTCGGGATCTTGAGCGAAGAAATGACCGCCGCGACCGCAGAGGACCGCGCCGCGAGAAAGCAGATGGTGAAGGCGGCATGGCGCAGAAGGAGCAGGACGGCAGCGCTGCATACCGTCGTGAGAACGGCGGACAGCAGTCTTCCGATAATGCGGCGCATGAAAATGAATGAGATCATATTAAAAGATGGAGAACGGATGGACGATCTGCAGAGAGATGGCTACAGGATCATCCAGAATCCATCTTTTTTCTGCTTCGGCATAGATG
>JAZRWL010000029.1:0-2527 GCA_045599685.1 Lachnospiraceae bacterium | reverse complement strand
CGAAATGGCGGTCGCACATAAGCTCCGCGATCCTGCCCGGGTCGGCACTGACCTTTTCCTCGAAGCAGTTCACGATAATAAAATCATTTCCCAACCCGTGAATTTTTGTGAATCGCATAGCCCCCTCCGATCTCAACTTATTTTGTCTATTTTAAGGAAAACCGTTTCTCTTGTCAATCACCGGAGCCCGTCGCCGGCGATCGTTCCCGCACAGACCTTACGTCACTGTCCGCGAAGCTCTATGCGCGGGCCTCCGCGTCCCTCCAGATAATCTTTCGTTATTACGACCCTTCCTATGCCGGGATCCTTCGGCATCTCATACATAATATCGAGCATGTATTCCTCGAGGATCGCACGCAGCGCACGGGCGCCCGTATCCCTTTTCAAAGCCTGCTCAGCTATCACTTCGAGCGCATCATCCTCAAACTCGAGCTGCACCTCATCCATGGCGAGCAGTTTTTTATACTGTTTCAGGATGGCGTTGCGCGGCTCCTTCAATATCCTTACGAGGAAATCCTTCGTCAGTTCCTCGAGCGTCACGACCACGGGCAGGCGGCCCAAGAGCTCGGGGATCATACCGAATTTTCTCAGATCCTCTGTCGTCACATGCTTTAATATATTCTTTTCCTCATCGAAGTGATCCTTCAATTCGGCGTTGAAGCCCATTGACGAACGCTCTCTGAGCCTTTCCCTGATGATCTCCTCCAGCGCGGGGAAGGCACCTCCGCAGATAAAGAGTATGTTCTTCGTATCGATATTCGCGAGCGGCACCATGCCGTTTTTGCTTCCGGCGCCGACAGGCACCTCCACGGTGCTGCCCTCGAGCATCTTCAAAAGCTCCTGCTGCACAGATTCGCCGCTCACATCACGGCTCGTCATATTCTTTTTCTTTGCGATCTTGTCGATCTCGTCGATATAGACTATACCCTGCTCGGCCTTTTCCACATCATTGTCCGCCGCAGCGAGCAGCTTTGAAAGCACACTTTCAATATCGTCTCCGATATATCCCGCCTCGGTGAGCGAGGTCGCATCGGCAATGGCGAGCGGCACCTTAAGGAGCTTCGCTAACATACGCACGAGATAGGTCTTGCCGCTTCCGGTCGGGCCTATGATCAGGATATTCGATTTTTCTATCTCCACCTGATCGTCCGGCGGTGCGAGCACACGCTTGTAATGATTGTAAACACCCACGGATATGGCCTTTTTTGCCTTTTCCTGTCCTATGACATATTCATCGAGCCATCCCTTCAATATATGCGGCGCGGGGATATCTTTCATCGTAAATGTCTTTTCCGCCGGTTTTTCCGTCTTTTTCTTCGGCTTCACAGCCTTCCCCTGCTGTATGAAGGGATTACCCATCTTCGTGAGGTCGATCATGCGGATATTGAAGGGAAGCTTTGACAGATCGAGCTTTGAGAGCCCCTGCTGGGAGATCTGATCCATGCTTTTCTGCAGGCAGTCCCTGCAGAGAGTCATTCCGCCCGGCATATGTATCAGGCTGCCCGCCTGCTTTTCGTCACGGCCGCAGAGCATACAGCGCACGCCCGCTGTACCGTTCCCGTCAGCAGGTTTCTTTTCGGCCTTATCATTATCCTCCGGCCTTTCGGCGGGAAGCTCATCCGGGGTATCCTCCTCATCCGAAAGCTCTGCCTGGAGCCTCGATAGCTCAGAAAAAAGCTCCTCCTCATGCTCCTCGTTCATGAGCCCGTCCCCGTCCTTTACTCCGTTATCGTCAATGCTCATCTTTTATCCTTTCTCTTTAACATCGGCTTCAGATACGCTCCGGTATATGAAGCTCTGTCCTTCGCTACCTCCTCGGGAGTACCGCAGGTCACCACCGTGCCGCCTCCGTCTCCCCCCGCGGGGCCCATGTCTATTATATAATCCGCGACCTTTATCACATGCAGACTGTGTTCTATGACGAGCACGGTATTGCCTCCCTCGGAAAGCCTGCGCAGTATCTCGACCTGCTTGTGGACGTCCTCGAAATGCAGCCCCGTCGTAGGCTCGTCAAGGATGTACAGCGTCCTGCCGGTGCTCCTTTTCGAAAGCTCCGTCGCGAGCTTTACACGCTGCGCCTCGCCGCCCGAGAGCGTCGTGGAGGGCTGGCCGAGCTTTACATACGAAAGGCCGACATAATCCAGCATCAGCAGCTTGTTTCTTATTGAAGGGACAGGCTCGAAAAACTCCACCGCCTCTGCGACGGTCATATCGAGCACGTCAAATATGCTCTTACCCTTGTATTTTACCTCAAGCGTTTCACGGTTGTAGCGCTTTCCGCGGCAGACTTCGCAGGGAACATATACGTCCGGGAGGAAGTTCATCTCGATCTTTATTATACCGTCGCCTGAGCATGCTTCGCAGCGGCCGCCCTTTACATTGAAGCTGAAGCGTCCCTTCGCGTATCCTCTCGCCCTCGCGTCCTGCGTGGAAGCAAAAAGATCGCGTATCAGGTCGAAGACCCCCGTGTACGTCGCCGGATTCGAGCGCGGCGTCCTGCCTATGGGGGACTGATCGATATTGATCA
>JAZRWL010000028.1:0-5959 GCA_045599685.1 Lachnospiraceae bacterium | reverse complement strand
TGTCGCAGGCTTCCGCGGCTTTTACCGTCAGCTCGTAGCTCCTTATTATAGCTTCCTGCTCAGCTGTATAGGAGGGCTTCTTCAATACGAAGAAAAGCACTGTCGCCGCTGCAATGATCACTACTGCGGCAGCTATGATGATGGCGAAAAGCTTCTTGTTCACGGGCTTTTTATCGCTGATCTTCGTCACGACGGAATCCGTAAAGCTCATCTCCGGCTGAGATACCGGCACCGGCTGAACAGGAATATCCTGCCGCAATACTTTTTCGCCGCAGAAAGGGCAAAATAACGCTTCCTCGGGAAGCAGACTTCCGCATTTCATACAATACATGCTCACACCTCTAAAATCATATTATATGTCGAACCGACTCGGCGGCCTCGATTACATGCTTGCAAAGCACCGCTGTAGTGACCGCGCCCACTCCGCCGGGAACCGGCGTTATTGCATTTACAAGCGGTTCTACCGCGACATAATCAGCGTCTCCGCAGAGTTTTCCGTCCGCGGATACATTGATACCTATATCTATGATCACCTGCTCCGGGTTCGTGAATTCCGGTGTCACGAGACCGGCACATCCGGCCGCTACGACGAGGATATCTGCGTTTTTGCACATCGCGACGAGCTCCTGTGTCCAGGTATGGCACATGGTCACGGTCGCATTCCCGGATAAAAGCATCATCGCTACTATCTTGCCGCTCACAAGGCTGCGGCCAATCACTGTCGCGTTTTTGCCTGCGATATCTACGCCGTAGTATTTTAATATTTCCAGTGCTGATTCCGCCGTACAGGGCGCGTAGCCGATACCTCTGTCAGTGAATATCTTCGTCAGAGAGGCGTTCGTGATGCAGTCCATGTCCTTTTCCCGGGCGAGCGTCTGACAGACACGGTATTCGTCGATATGCGCGGGCAGCGGTCTGAAAAGCAGGCAGCCGTGGATCGACGGGTCACTGTTAATCTTCTCTATCTCAGCTATCAGTTCGGCCTCGGTGCAATCCGCGGACAAGACCACATTACGGACGCTGATACCGATCGAACCGCATCGCTTCATGGCGCCCTTTTCGTATGAAAGGTCGCTGCCGTTTTCACCGACGCGCACTATGGCAAGGGCGGGGGTGATGCCAACGGCCCTCAACACCTCCGCCCTTGAAGTCAGTTCATCTGTAAGCGCAGCCGCTACCGGTCTGCCATACAGTATATGTTCCATCAGAAAAGTCCCTTTATTACGCCGTTTTCGTCGATATCAATGCGCTCAGCCGCGGGAACCTTCGGAAGACCCGGCATCGTCATGATATCGCCCGTCAACGCCACTATGAAGCCCGCTCCGGCAGAAACGGTCAGATTACGGACTGTGACCTTGAAATTCTTCGGCGCTCCGAGCTTCTTCGGATCGTCCGAGAAGGAATATTGCGTCTTTGCCATGCAGATCGGCATTCCGCCGAAGCCCAGCTCGGTTAGCTTTTTGATCTGCTTCTTCGCTCCGTCGGTAAGCTCTACGCCGTCCGCGTGATATATCCTGCGGCAGATCGCATCCAGCTTTTCCTCTATGCTGAGATCCAGCTCATAGGACTGAGTGAACTCATGTGGCTTCTCGCAGAGCCCGACGACCGCCTCGGCCAGAGCCCTGCCGCCTTCGCCGCCCTTTGCCCAGACCTCGCTGAGCCGCACGTTCACGCCGAGCTTTTTGCATTCCTCCTCGACAAGGGCGAGCTCCGCGGCAGTATCGGTCGGGAAGGCATTGATCGCGACCACACAGGGAAGTCCGAAAACATCCTTTATATTGCTGACATGCTGCAAAAGATTCGGCATACCGGCCTTCAGCGCCTCGAGGTTTTCGGTGTTCAGATCTTCCTTCTTCACACCTCCGTGGTACTTGAGCGCTCTTACCGTAGCTACGATCACGACCGCGTCGGGATCGAGTCCGGCCATGCGGCACTTGATATCAAGGAATTTCTCAGCGCCCAGATCAGCGGCGAAGCCAGCTTCGGTGACGACATAATCACCGAGCTTCATAGCCATTCTCGTAGCGATGATGCTGTTGCAGCCGTGAGCGATATTCGCGAACGGACCGCCGTGTACAAAAGCGGGCGTTCCCTCGAGAGTTTGTACGAGATTCGGCTTCAGCGCATCCTTCAGCAGCACCGCCATGGCTCCCTCGGCCTTCAGGTCATGCGCTGTGACGGGCTTTCCGTCGAAGGTATAACCGACGATGATTCGGGCAAGCCTTGCCTTCAGATCAGACAGATCCGAGGAAAGACAGAGCACTGCCATTATCTCAGATGCCACCGTGATCTGGAAGCTGTCCTCACGCGGTACACCCTGTGCCTTGCCGCCGAGACCGTCTATGATTAAACGGAGCTGTCTGTCATTCATATCCACGGCACGCTTCCAGGTGATCTGCTTCACATCGATGCCGAGCGCATTGCCCTGCTGGATATGATTGTCGAGCATCGCGGCAAGAAGATTGTTCGCTGCTCCGATCGCATGGAAATCGCCTGTGAAATGGAGATTGATATCCTCCATGGGCACTACCTGTGCGTATCCGCCGCCGGCAGCGCCGCCCTTGATACCGAAGACCGGGCCCAGTGAAGGCTCACGCAGCGCGACTACGACGTTTTTTCCTATCCTTGAAAGGCCGTCCGCAAGACCTACGGAGGTAGTGGTCTTGCCCTCGCCGGCGGGCGTGGGAGTGATTGCCGTGACGAGTATCAGCTTTCCATCCGGTGTATCGGCTCTGTCCTTCAGAAGACTGAGATCGATCTTTGCCTTATAATTACCGTACTGTTCGATATACTTTTCATCGATACCGGCTTTCGCGGCTATCTCCGTGACCTTCTTCATCTGACAGCTCTGAGCTATTTCAATATCCGTCATCGTAATATCTCCTCGAAATGAATTTGGCAACATGACCTCATACAATCCTGTCCCAAGCTATTGTACCTCAGATCGATACTTTTCTGCAAGAGAAAGTGTCTTCCCGAAACGTATATTAAGCCCGCGCTCCCGAAAAAGGCCGGTCCAGATGGACCGGCCGGATTTCGCTGAAGATATTATTTTTCACACAGGGAAGCCTGAGATCTTCTTTTTGATGACCTTATTATATACGGTCAGCAGGAAAACACATTCTATGACGGAGCTTACTATCCAGCTCAGAGGGAAGCAAAAATACAGTACCCCGAGCGACCTGTGCGCGGGGAAATACAGCCATATCCACAGGAGCCTTACGCCGCAGATGCCGCCTATCATTATGAGCGTCGGCCCGAGTGAGTATCCGAGGCCGCGCAGAGACGAAACGAAAACATCCAGCACGCCGTTCAAAAACAGCAGCAGAGCCACGCCCCTGGTCCTGATCATACCCACTTCCACCACCTCCGGTGAGTCGGTGTAAAGACTGAGGAGCACCGGGCCGTTCAGATAGACGAGGACGCTGAGCGTGCCGGCGGCAACAATTGCGAGGATCATGGTAGTGCCGAAGATCTTCAATACCTTGTCAAATCTCCTCGCTCCGACGTTCTGTGACATAAAGGTGACGCAGGCATTCGAGAAAGAGCCGCAGCCGATATAAACGAAGCCTTCGATATTCGCACCCGCAGCGTTTCCCGCCACTATCGCCGTGGAATCAAAAGAATTGATACTGGACTGTATTACGACGTTTGCTATGGCAAAGACCGCTCCCTGCAGGCCCGCGGGGACACCGATATGGAGAAGTTCCTTCAGTGATGCGCCGTGGATACGCAGCTTTTTTATGTCGAGGTGCGTATCGTCATCATCGACGACAAGAGCTCTGCATACGAGGAAGGCTGACAGTGCCTGAGAAATAACGGTAGCGATAGCGACACCGGCGACGCTCATCTCCAGGACGACGACCATAAAGAGATTGAGCACCACATTCAGCACACCGGCAGTCGCGAGGAAGTACAGCGGTCTTTTCGTATCGCCCTTCGAACGGAGGATAGCCCCGCCGAAATTATAAACCAGCATGAAGACCGTACCGCTGAAATATATCCTCATATAAAGCACGGAAAGATCGATAATATCCTCCGGCGTATTCATGAGCCTCAGAAAGACAGGGGCGAACACGATACCCACGATGGAAAGGAATATACCGCTGATCAGAGCCACACATATCGAAGTATGCACGGATTTTCCTATGCGATCCTTGTCTCCCGCGCCGATGCTCTTTGCGACGATGACATTCGTTCCCACGGCGAGACCGTTGAACAGCGAAGTCATGAGGAATATCAGCGAACCGTTCGCGCCTACCGCCGCCAGTGCCTCCTCACCGGCGAATTTTCCGACAATAACCGTATCCGCCGCATTGAAAAGCATCTGCAAAAAGGTCGAAAACATCAGCGGAATTGCGAAGATGATGACGTTCTTTAAGAGCGGTCCGTTCACCATATCAAGAGATCTGTTTTTGCTTTGCTTTTTCTTTTCCATAAGTAGATATTATACACCGATTTTACGGGGTGTCATTCTTTTTATTTAGGTATGTCCATTTTCGTATTCAAGCTGTCAGGCTACCTGATAAAAGGAGCGGCCTGCAGGATTGCCTTATCATACACAAAGGTAAGGATGTGCCTGTAAAGTAAAGGGAGAAGCGATCCCACGGACCGCGATCTCCCTTTCCGATAAGATATATGAGCGGATAAGCTCCGGGCAGCGAGCCGGATCTTACCTGTCCAGAATTGCTGCCGCCTTGCCAAGCTCAGAAAGCTTCGCCTTGATGACAGGCAGAGCGGTTTCGTATGTGTCAGTGAACTGCTCTCCCGTCTCCATATCCTTCAGAGTAAGCTTCCCTGCGTCGATCTCGTCCTCACCAAGCATCACGGTGAAGGGGGCCTTTATCTTTCCCGCATATCCGATCTTCGCCTTGAATTTCTTCGCTTCCGTATACAGCTGAGTACGCACGCCCTCTCCGCGAAGAGCAGTGGAGAGCTGCACCGCCGCGGACATGTCCTCGGTCATCGGTATGATAACGACATCCGCGGGAGCCGTATTGACCTCGTCATTGAGCAGATGCTGCTCATTCAGCACGTAGAAAAGGCGCGTAAGACCTATGTAAATACCAACGCCCGGCAGCGATCTGTCGGTATAATAACCGGCGAGATTATCATATCTTCCGCCTGAGCAGACAGAGCCTATCTCGGGGTGATTGGTGAGCGTCGTCTCATATACGGTTCCGGTATAATAATCAAGGCCGCGCGCGATGGTGAGATCGATCGCAAAATTCTTCCTCGGGACTCCGAAGCCTTCGATATACCTGTCCACCGCGGTCAGCTCATCGAGGCCGAGGTCAAAGATCTCGCTCCTTCCTCTGTACTCGCCGAGCTTTGCGAGGATTTCATCATTAGTGCCCTTTATCGAAATGAAATCGATGATCTGCGCCGTCAGCTCTTCGCTGATATGGAAATCATCAATCAGAATCGCCTTTACAGTGTCCGCGCCGATCTTGTCGAGCTTATCCACGGTACGCATGATATCTGAGGCCAGCTCCGAAAGACCGAGCATTTCATAAAGTCCGGTCAGGATCTTGCGGTTGTTGATGCGGATCTGAAAATTCGTCAGACCGAGACTCGAAAAAACCGTATATATGACTGCAGGGATCTCGGCATCATTCATAATGCTGAGCTTTTCATCACCGATAATGTCTATATCAGCCTGATAGAACTCACGGTAGCGTCCTCTCTGAGCGCGCTCTCCGCGGTATACCTTTCCGATCTGATAGCGTCTGAAAGGGAAGGCCAGCTCATTATAATGGAGCGCTACATACTTTGCCAGGGGTACAGTGAGATCGAAGCGAAGACTGATGTCCGAATCTCCCTTTTCAAAGCGGTAGATCTGCTTTTCGGTCTCACCGCCGCCCTTTGCGAGCAGGATCTCTGAAGCCTCGATCAGAGGAGTGTCCAGAGGAGTGAAACCGAAGCGCGAATATGCCTCCGATATTTTATCCATGATACG
>JAZRWL010000027.1:0-3188 GCA_045599685.1 Lachnospiraceae bacterium | reverse complement strand
GGAAATGGCGACCTCTCTAATTCCCGACGTGCTGTACAGCCTGATCCTCGCTCCGAGCACGAGCAGAGCCGGTGCGAAATCCGACGCAGGCGAAGCGTCGCAGATACCTCCCGCTATCGTAGCCTTGTTGCGTATCTGCGGACTGCCCATGGAGGATACCGCCGTATAAAGCGCTCCGAAGGCCGCTGCCTCAGGGTGCGCGTCAAGCCACTTTTCAGTTTCTGCGCAAGTGACCTGCGAGCCGATGGAAAGCCCTTCCGCTGTCAGGCGGATCTCCTTCAGTTCCTTTATTCCGGTCAGATCCGCATACAGAGTATCCGCATCTGAAAACTTTTCGGCGATCATGACCACAGTACTGCCCGAGACGGGACGGGCGCCGCCAGCCAGAAGAGCCGCCGCTTTTTCGATATCAAACGCTCTCTCTATTCTCATCCTTTTGCCTCCATGATGCCGCTCAATACTCTCTCGGGTGTGATGGGCAGATCCGTACACCATACGCCCGTCACATCGGCTATCGCCGCATTCACCGCGCCCGCGGTGGGTACGGTAGGAGCCTCGGCAGCTCCCTTCGCGCCGCCGGGCCCGGACTGCTCATACATATCAACAGTCTCGGAATATATATGAGGCGCATCGTACATCGTCGGTATGAGACAGGTCTCGAACGAATCCTGCTCCAGTCTGCCGTCCGCGGTAAAGCTGTTGTTTTCTGTGAGTGCAAAGCCAAGGCTCTGTACCATTCCTCCCTGCACCTGTCCGGCCAGCTGCATGGGATTGATGATCGTGCCCGCCTCGGTGACAGCCGCGGCATCGAGCACACGTACCTGCCCGGTGAGTCTGTTCACTCTGACCTTTACTGCCTGCGCCACATAGGTATACATCGCATGAGGCATACCGTAATTCTTTATCATCTCGGGAGCCTCCGGGAACTGTTCCCGCTCCCTCGCTCTAATATCCTTTTCACCCTTCGCCTCGCGTTCGAGGTATTCACGTGCCGCCGACAGGATGGCATTGCCCGCGATGAAGGTGCTGCGTGACGCCGCCGTGGAACCGCAGTCGAATGAACCCTTCGTATCTCCCATCACGACGCGCACCTGACCGGCCCCGACGCCCAGAGCATCCGCCGCCAGCGCAGTCAGTGAACCTATCGCGCCCTGACCTATCTCGACGAAGCCCACATTTATGACATATTTCCCGTCCTCACGGAAAAGCTCCACCTCCGCTCCGTCCGGGATATTCTTGCCGAAGCCGCAGGAGAGATGACCCGCGGCGAGTCCGTAGCCAATATCAGGATCGGTATTCGTACTGCGGCTCTGCCAGAGCTCAGTCTGCTCCAGCTGCAGCAGTGCCTGCTTTATCCCGCAGGAATGAGCTATCGGCTGGCCGAGAGAACCGGTATCGCCAGTCACGAGCGCATTTTTCACGCGGATAGCGACCTGATCGAGGCAAAGCTTATCTGCAGCCTCGGAAATGACCGACTCTGTGGCAAAAGCTGCCTGCGGCGCTCCGAAACCTCTGAATGCCGAAGCGGGGACCTTGTTCGTATATACGAGCCGCCCGCGGATGCGCACATCCGGGATGCGGTACGGCCCCGCCATATGCTCGCTCAGCAGTCCCAGCACCGTCAGGCCGTAGCCGATATAAGCGCCGGTATCTACGAGGCTTTCACCGTCAAAAGCCACTATCGTACCATCCTTTTTGAAGCCGACACGCACACGCAGCTTCGTCGAATGACGTTTGAAGGTAAACGCCATGGATTCGCGTCTGTCAAAGACGATCTTCGCAGGGCGTCCGGTCTTTTGCGTGACGAGAGCGCCGAAAATCTGCGTCATATGACCGTCCTTGCCGCCGAAGGCACCTCCCACGGTCGCGGCCTTGACTCGTACCTGTTCTTCCGTGAGCCCGAGAGCCTTCATCACCATGCGTCTGTCATTAAATACGCTCTGCGAGGACGAGATCACCGTCAGTACGTCGCCGTCCATGTACGAAAAGCCCGCGTCAGGCTCCATATAGGCGTGTTCCTGACAGGGCGTGGAATACTCTCTTTCTATGATAAGATCGGCCTTTGCGAAGCCCGCGTCTATGTCGCCCTTCATATGTTCGAAAGAGCTGATAAGGTTTCCCTCGCCGTTTACGATCGGAGCACCGTCAGCCAGAGCCTCATCGGCGGTCAGGCAGGCCGGGATATCCTCATATTCCACCTTTACGAGAGCCGCTGCCCTTTTCGCTGCCGCGAACGTATCCGCTGCCGCCACCGCTATCGGTTCACCGAAATAGCGTACCTTGGCAGAGGCCAGTACCGGTCTGTCAGGAACTATGTCAACGATCACATTCTCCGCGAGATCCGCCGCCGTATATACAAAGGCCTCTGCCTCCGCCGCCGAGGTATCTACAGACAGGATTCTCGCATGTGCCCGTGCAGAACGCACGAGCACCGCATAAAGCTGCCCGTCCATATTGTAATCGGCTGCGTATTTTGCCGCTCCGCGCACCTTGTCCTTTGCGTCGGGGCGCACGATATCCCTTCCCGTCAAAAGCTCATTCATGATAACACCTGCTTTTTGATAATTGACCGCGAAGCCCGGCACAGAATCTTTTCGTACCCGCCTCCGCTTATGTTTACAAGATTACCAAAGAACCGGGGGAAATGCAATTACGGTATGAAAAGCGCCCTCCCGAAGGAGAGCGCTCAGATACCCAGAGGAACCGTCTTTCCGGTCTTCAGTCGACGAAGACGTACTTCTTCAGACGGTCAAGAGCTTCCATCACACGGCTGTGCGGCAGAGCGAGATTCATGCGGAAATGCGTCATTCCGTAGAAGCCGCGTCCGTCCTGTACCGCTACGCCGACATCCCAGGCAGCTCTCAGGACTTCTTCGATGGTCTTGTTGTGAGCCTCGCACCAGCCCTTGCAATCCACGAAGAGCATGTATGTGCCCTCTACAGACGTCGTCTTCACGCCGGGGAAGGTCTCCAGATAAGCCTTCGCGTCGGTAAGGTTCTTTGAGAGCACGGGAAGGAGCTCATCGAGCCATGACTCACCGGCTGCACTGTAGCCGCCGATAAGAGCGTACATCGAGAGCACGTTCAGTGAATTGTAATGCGTGGTAGCCGCCTCGGCGCGGATCCTGTCATCGAGATACTTGTTGTAAATGATATGGTAGCTGCCGATAAGGCCTGCCAGATTAAAGG
>JAZRWL010000026.1:0-6759 GCA_045599685.1 Lachnospiraceae bacterium | reverse complement strand
TATCGCGCCCGTATTGATCTCAAAGACCGCGCCGGACCGTAACAGCCTATCCGCCGCCGCCTGCCAGGCGGTGACATACCGGGGGGCGGTCTCATCAAAGAGCCTTCCCCCCTCATTGAATTTCGTGATCAGGTCAAAATGCGCGATGATCTGACAGCCCGTCCGCTCATACACCTGCCCGAGCGCTCTGTAATAAACCTCCGCGAAAGCATACCAGTCGCCGCCGAAGCGGGTCTCAACTGCAAAGCGCTGCTCCTCCTCACTGCCGTCCACGGACATATACACACCGTCCTTTATCAGGCAATGCACCGCGCCGATGATATAATCATAGCCCTTCGTCTCTGTATCAGAGCAGATATCCTGTTCCACACCGCAGCATATCCTGATTTTCCCGCGGTATTTTTCCTTCAGGCGGGCGATCTCTTCCCTGTATTCTCCGGCGCCTGTCTCCGACATCGTCCATGAAGCACCGTCACCGATGCTGAGCGGACTGTGCCCTGAAAAGCCGATAGCGGTCATTTCCCTTTCGATCGCGGCGAGCACCATTTCCTCAGGCGTGTTTTTCCCATCGCAGAAGGTGGTATGCACATGGAAGTCGGCAGGACTCATTTCGTCATTTTCTCCTGCTTTACCTTGTGGTCGATCACATGGCGCGAGGCCAGCTCGCGGTGGATCTCCTCCAGTGAGATGCCGGCCTCGGTCATCAGCACCATCACATGATAGGCGAGGTCAGCGATCTCATATATCGTTTCCTTCTTATCCTCGGCCTTTGCCGCGATGATGACCTCAGTGGATTCCTCTCCCACCTTTTTTAAGATCTTGTCCAGACCCTTGTCAAAAAGATATGTCGTATAAGAGCCCTCAGGTCGTTCCTCCTTACGGCCCTGCAGCAGCTTCATGAGACCTCCGAGAGAGAATTCCCGCCTGTTTTCGCTCTGATATACGGGATATTCAAAGCAGGACTCCGTACCGAGATGACAGGCCGGGCCGTCAGGCTCGACCATGACCACGAGCGCGTCCCTGTCGCAGTCCGCGGTGACGGACACGATATGCTGATAATTACCGCTCGTCTCGCCCTTCAGCCAGAGCTCCTGCCTCGAGCGGCTCCAAAAGCAGGTCAGTTCCTTTTCCAGTGAGATTTTCAGGCTCTCACGGTTCATATATGCCAGCGTCAGGACCTTTTTTGATACAGCGTCCGCTACTATTGCGGGAATAAGACCGTTTTCATCGAATTTCAGTTCATCTATGCTGATCATTGCTCAGACCTCCCTTACCGGAATACCGCTTTTTTTCAGTTCCGCCTTCAGTTCCGGGATCTTCACTTCACCGAAGTGGAAGATCGACGCCGCGAGCCCTGCGTCCACATTGGGGAGCGTCCTGAAAAGCGTTACGAAATCATTGACACAGCCCGCGCCGCCGGAGGCGATCACGGGCACTGATACGGTATTCGAGACGGCATCCAGTATTTCCAGATCGAAGCCGCCCTTCACACCGTCGGTATCTATGGAATTCAGCACGACCTCACCGGCCCCCAGGCCGACGCAGCGCTTTATCCACTCGACAGCCTCCATGCCGGTATTGATCCTGCCGCCCTTTGAAAAAACGCGGAAAACGCCGTCCACGCGCTTTACATCGGCCGACAGCACGACGCACTGATCGCCGTAGCGCTGCGCCGCATCATATATCAGCTGCGGGTCGCGGATCGCGCCGGAATTCACGCTGACCTTGTCCGCGCCGCATTTTAATACGCGGTCAAAATCCTCGACGGTGGAGATGCCTCCGCCTACCGTCAGCGGGATGAATATCTGCGACGCCACCTCGCGGAGGATATCCGTGAAGAGCCGCCGTCCCTCTGCGGACGCGGTGATATCGTAGAATACGAGCTCGTCCGCGCCGTTTTCGCTGTAATATTTTGCGAGCGTAACAGGTGATGAGACGTCGCCCAGCCCTTCAAAATTCACTCCCTTTACAACCCTGCCGTCCTTAACATCCAGACAGGGGATTATTCTTTTTGTGATCATTTCGCCACCTCTATCGCTTCCTTCAGATCTATCGCTCCGTTATAACAGGCCCTGCCGATAATGGCTCCGCAGAGATCGAGAGCCCTCAGCCTCTTTACATCCTCCATCGATGAAACACCGCCCGACGCCACGATATCGAGTCCCAGCGTGCGGGACAGCTCCCGGTACAGAGAATGATTCGCTCCGCGCATCGCGCCGTCTCTCGAAATATCCGTGCATATCAGAGTTTTTATGCCGAGCTCCTGCATTTTCCGGCAAAAATCCATCGCCTCCAGACCGGAATCCTCCGTCCAGCCCTTTATGGAAACACGGCCATCCCTTATATCGACTCCGACAGCTATCCGCTCGCCGTATCTCGCGACTGCCTCAGCCGCAAAATCAGGTTCCGTCACTGCAGCCGTACCGAGGATCACTCTGCCGACACCGGCTCTGATATAAGTATCAATGGCCCCCATACTGCGGATCCCGCCTCCCACCTCAGTGAAAAGCTCCGTTTTTTCGACAATGCTTCTGATCGTGTCCAGATTCGGCGTCAATCCGCTTTTCGCGCCCTCCAGATCCACGATATGCAGACAGGAAGCGCCGGCCTTTTCAAAGTCCGCCGCCACAGACACGGGATCGTCACTGTAGACCGTCATCTGTGAATAATCTCCCTTTAGCAACCGCACTGCCTTTCCTTTATACAGGTCTATCGCCGGAAAGATCAGCATAATATACCGTCCTCACAGAAGGCGCGCAGTATCTTCATCCCCACGGAGCCGCTCTTTTCGGGATGGAACTGGCAGCCGAACACATTGCCGTTCTGCACCGCCGCGGTGAGCTCTGCGCCGTATTCCGTCGTCGCGATCGTTACATCCCTGCAGTCCGTGCCGTAATATGAATGGACGAAATATACGAAATCCCCTTCCTTCGTATACCGTAAAAGAGGGCTGTCCTGGCAGATATGCAGGGCGTTCCAGCCCATATGCGGGATCTTCAGTCCCTTCGGGATCACCTCGGAGATCGCCCTTACGGAGCCCGGCACGAGACCGAGTCCGTCATGCTCGCCGTACTCATATCCCTTTTCAAAAAGCAGCTGCATCCCGAGGCAGATGCCCATGAGCGGCTTTCCGGACTTTGCCTCGCTGATGACAACGCTGTCAAGTCCGGATTCGTGGAGCTTCCTCGCCGCATCTCCGTAGGCTCCGACGCCCGGCAGGATTATCCTGTCAGCTGAATGAATGATCCCGGGATCACCTGTCACGACGGCCTCAGCGCCGATCGCGGCGAACGAGCTTTTGAGTGAGAATACATTTCCCACACCGTATTCTATTATCGCTATCATTTACAGTACTCCTTTCGTAGACGGGATCTCATCGGCAAAGGCGGCATCGATCGCCACCGCACTGCGCAGACTGCGCGCGACGGACTTGAACACTCCCTCTATGATGTGATGAGAATTCCTGCCGTCGAGCTGCCTGATATGGAGCGTGATCCCCGCGTTTGCGGCGAAAGCCCACCAGAATTCCTCTACGAGCTCCGTATCAAAGCCTCCTACCTTTTGCGTCGGGATATCGAGCGAGCAGCAGAGCCTGCCGCGTCCCGAAATATCGACAGCGCTCAAAATCAAGGCATCATCCATCGGAAGCGTCGTATCGGCATAGCGGATGATACCTCGCCTTTCTCCCAGTGCCTGCCTGAAAGCCGTCCCCAGCGCGATCCCGATGTCCTCCGCTGAATGGTGATCGTCCACCGAGGTATCTCCCGTACAGGTTAGTACCAGATCGAAGCGTCCGTGCTTCGCAAAAAGCGTCAGCATATGGTCGAGAAAACCGACTCCAGAGCGGATATTCCCCTCTCCTTTTCCGTCGAGCTCCAGCCTGATACTGATATCCGTCTCAGCTGTCTTACGTGATATTGCGGCTTCTCTCATTTTTTAATACCTCCGAGGATATCGTCTACGGTGCTTATAAAAACATCCATCTGTTCTCTCGTCCCTATCGCGATCCTGTTGAAGCGGCTGATCTCAGGCTGATTGAAATGACGCACGAGCACGCCCCTCTCCTTCAGCTTTTCGCAAAGCTCCCCGCCGTCGATATCAGGTGAAGAGGCGAAGACAAAATTCGCCATGGACGGGATCACGAAAAAGCCCCTCTCTCTCAGCTTCTGCGTGGTATATTCGCGGTTTTTCATGATGACCGCGCAATTCCCGCGTGTATATTCCGGATCGGCGAGCGTACCGAGCGCCGCGGCCTGCGTGAAGGAATTGATATTGTAGGGATTCATGGAATTCCTGACGGTGTTCAGGTCATCGATCAGAGCCCTGCAGCCGATGCCGAAGCCGAGACGCGCCCCTGCCATCGAGCGGGACTTCGAAAAAGTCTGGACCACGAGCAGGTTTTCATATTTCCGGATCAGCGGGATGCAGCTCTCGCCTCCGAAATCGATATAGGCCTCATCTATCACGACGACGCTGTCGGGGTTCGCGGCTACTATGGACTCGATCTCATTCACGCTGAGCAGTATCCCGGTAGGCGCGTTCGGATTGGGTATGAACATGGTCCTGTTCAGCCCGAAAAAATCCTCCGGAGCGATAGTATAATCCTCCTTCAGTGGGATTTTTTCGTAGGGAATGCAGTTTACCGACGCAAATACCGGATAAAAGCTGTAAGAGAGCGTCGGAAAGACTGCGGGATGATCCTTGTCGCAAAAAGCCATGAACGCAAAATTCAGCACCTCGTCGGAGCCGTTCCCGAGAATGACCTCGTCCCGGTCAACACCGTATACCTCAGCCAGCTTCGTGCGCAGCTCGATGCAATCCGGATCGGGATAATAATTCCAGGAACGGGTATGCGCCGCCGCATAGGCCACGGCCTTTTCAGAGGGCGGGAAGGGATTCTCATTCGTATTGAGCTTTACAAAATCCGTCAGCACCTCCGGCTGTTCGCCGGGGACATAGGGCGTGAGCTTTGCATATTTTTCACTGAAAAACCTGCTCATTTCTTGTCCTCCGTTCTTATTACTGCGCTCTTCGCGTGGGCTGTCAGGCCCTCGACGCAGGCAAAACGATATACATCCTGCGCCACATCCGCCAGCGCTTCCTCCGTATAATATGTGAACTGCGTCTTCTTTACGAAATCATCCACCGAGAGCGGACTGGAAAACCTTGCCGTGCCCGAGGTCGGGAGCGTATGATTCGTCCCCGCCAGATAATCGCCGAGCGCCTCAGGACAGTACTTCCCGAGGAAGACCGAGCCGGCATGTCTGACCTGTCCCAGAAGATCGAAAGGATTGTCCACACAGAGCTCGAGGTGCTCGGGAGCGAGCTCATTCGCTATATCTACCGCTTCCGAAAGGTCCTCCGCCACGATGATCTTTCCGTTATTTTCGATAGAAACACGTGCGATCTCGTATCTTTCGAGGAGCGGGAGCTGGACTTCTAGCTCAGCCTGCACCGCTTCCGCGAGAGTCCGGGAATCGGTCACGAGCACCGCGCTCGCCATCCTGTCATGCTCCGCCTGACTGAGCAGATCCGCCGCCGTATGCCTCGGATCCGCGGTCCCGTCCGCTACGATAAGAATCTCGCTGGGTCCTGCGATCATGTCGATCGCGACCTGACCGAAGACCTGCTTTTTCGCTTCGGCCACATAGGCGTTTCCGGGGCCTACGATCTTGTCAACACGCGGTACCGTTTCCGTACCGTAGGCCAGTGCGGCGACGGCCTGAGCTCCGCCGAGCTTGAAGATCCTGCCGATACCGGCGATCTTTGCGGCGGCGAGCACCGCAGGCGCGACCTTTCCGTCCTTATCCGGAGGCGTCACCATGACCACTTCCTTCACCCCCGCCAGGATGGCGGGGATAGAATCCATGAGCACGGTAGAGGGATATGAGGCCGTGCCGCCCGGCACGTATAAGCCTACCCGGTCGAGCGGGATTACTTGCTGTCCCATTACCACGCCCTTTTCTCCGGTCATCACAAAACCGCTCCGCAGCTGGTTTTTGTGGAAGGCGCGTATATTCTCCGCGGCCTTTTCGAGCACCGCGATAAACTCCGGATCCACGCTGTCAAAAGCCCCGCGCAGCTCCTCCTCCGATACCTCGAGTGATTCCAGCCTCACCCCGTCGAAGCGCTCACAGAAACGGAAAAGCGCAGCGTCTTTTTCCGCTCTGACCTCTTCGATTATTTTCGTAACGGCGTCCGATACAGTATCCTGCGGTACGGTACGCGAAAAGATCTCCTCCGCACTTACATCACCTGTCTTTAATATTCTGATCATGCCTTTTCCCTCATCACTTTCTGCAGACTGCCCGTGAGCGTGTCGATCCTGTCTTTCAGGAAAGCAAAGCTCGACTTGTTCGCTATCAGTCTCGCGCTGATCGGCACTATCGTCTCCCTGACCTCCAGCTTGTTCTCACGCAGCGTTTTCCCGGTCTCGACGATATCCACGATCACATCAGACAGACCGAGTATCGGTGCGAGCTCGATGGAGCCGTTCAGATGGATGATATCGATATCTCTGCCAACTGATTCATAATATTCCGAAGCTATCCGGCTGAATTTCGTCGCCACTCTGAGCGTCATCCCGGGCGTGTCACGGAAGCTCTCAGGCGCCGCGACTGCCATGCGGCATTTTCCGACGCCGAGATCGAGCAATTCAAAAACATCCGGTCTGTATTCCAAAAGGATATCCTTGCCGGCCACGCCGATATCGGCGGAGCCGCGCTCCACATATATTGCGACATCTGAGGGCTTCACCCA
>JAZRWL010000025.1:0-2827 GCA_045599685.1 Lachnospiraceae bacterium | reverse complement strand
GTCTCGCCGGGGAAGCCCACTATGACATCGGTATTGATGCCCGGCAGCTCAAAGGTATCTCTGATGAGCTCACATTTTTCGCGGAATTCCTCAGTAGTGTAATGGCGGTTCATCCTTGCGAGAGTAGCGTCGCAGCCGCTTTGCAGCGAAAGGTGGAAGTGCGGACAGAACTCCTTTATCCCGGCGAGTCCTTTCACGAATTCCGGCCTTATTATCCTCGGCTCCAGCGAGCCCAGTCTTATTCTTTCTATGCCGTCGATACGCGAGACCTTTTCCACGAGTGAAAGCAGCGCGGGACCCATATTTTCAGGTCTGCCGTCATTTCCGTAGGAGCTCAGGTGTATCCCGGTCAGCACCGCCTCGCGGCAGCCTGTCGATGCCAGCCCCTTTATCTCATTGATTATATCCTCTTCGCCGCGGCTCCTGACACGTCCTCTGACATAGGGGATCAGACAGTAAGAACAGAATTGATTGCAACCGTCCTGTATCTTGATGAAGGCCCTCGTGCGGTCATGCAGACGGTCGACGCGCAGCCTGTCATAGTTTTTCACCGCGTTTATGTCAGACACCGCGTTCATTCTCTCTTCAATGAGCTCCGCGAGCCTGCTTTTTTCATTGTTGCCCACTATCAGGTCCACAGCCTCATCGCGGAGCGCTCTCTCCGGATCAGCCTGGACATAGCAGCCTACCGCCACCACGAGCGCATCGGGGTTGAGCTTTTTCGCACGGTGCAGCAGCTGGCGCGACTTTTTATCCGCGACGCCGGTCACCGTGCAGGTATTGACTACATAAACATCCGCCTTTTCATCAAAGCCCACGAGCCTGTAGCCCCTGTCCGTGAGCTGTTGAATCATGGCCTCCGTCTCATAGGAATTGACCTTGCAGCCTATATTATGAAATGCCGCAGTATTTAACATCTTGACTTTTTCTATCATGTAAAATAAGATATATCGGTGTTTGAAAGGAGTTTTGCAATGACAACGATTAAAATCAGCTTGAATTCCATCGATAAAGTTAAAAGCTTTGTCAATGCCGTTTCCTGCTTCGACAGTGAATTCGACCTCGTATCGGGTCGCTACGTCATCGACGCGAAGTCGATCATGGGCATTTTCAGTCTGGATCTTTCCAAGCCGATCAACCTTACGATCCACTCGGACGGTGACATCACCGAGATCCTCCGAGCCTTGCAGCCCTATATCGTAACCGATTGATCAAACGGAGCCTTCGGGCTCTTCTTTTTTTATCTCTATAATCTCCCGCTCCGCTATGGCGCGTTCTATCATCTCACCTATCCGCTCCAGCTTTTCCTCCGAAGCCTCGATCACCTTCAGCAGCGGCTTCGTCACGGGATGCTTCGCGACGAATATCGTGCAGCAGTCTTCATAAGGCAGGATTGAGGTCTCATAAGTATCGATCTTTAACGACCGCTCGATGATCTCCTGCTTGTCAAAGCCTATCAGAGGCCTGAATACGGGCAGATCCTTCACGGCCTCATTGGTGACGGAAAGGCTCTGCACCGTCTGGGATGCGACCTGGCCTATGCTTTCTCCGGTAATGAGGCAGTTGCAGCCGGACTCCTTTGCCAGCCGCTCAGCTATCCTCATCATTACCCTTCTCATTATGATCGTAAGCTCATCATGGGGGCAGGTCTCATAGATATAGAGCTGGATCTCAGTGAAATTCACGACGTTCAATCTCATATATCCGGAATAATCGGTGACCTTTTCGGCCAGATCCACGACCTTTTTCTTCGCTCTCTCACTGGTATAGGGCGGCGCGTGGAAATAGACGGCATCCAGCTCCACTCCGCGCTTCGATACCATCCAGCCCGCCACCGGGCTGTCGATACCTCCCGAAAGCAGCAGCATCCCTCTTCCGTTCGAGCCCACCGGCATGCCGCCGGGGCCGGGGATAAGCTTTGAATACAGATTGATGTTTTCGTCTCTGATCTCGATATTCACGAAGAAATCCGGATCATGGACATTCACCTTCAGGGTCGGGATCGCCTGTAAAATGGCTTCTCCCATTAGAGGGCAGATCTCATCTGAATTGAGAGGATAATTCTTTCTCGTACGGCGCGCGAGGACCTTGAAGGTAAGGTTCTGAGTACCGTAGGTCTCCTTCAGATACTCTATCACACGCTCCTTCAATACTTCGAAGCCCTCGTCACAAAGCTTTATCAGGGGGCAGATCCACACGATACCGAACACATGCTGCATCGCCTCGATCGCGCCCTCCGCGTCGAAGTCGCCTCTCGCGTCCACATAGATCCTGCCCGCGGTCTTGAATACATGGAAGCGCCCCTCCACGCCGTGCAGAGCCTTCGCTATGCGGCTCACCAGCCTGTCCTCGAAGAGGTGCCTGTTCTTCCCCTTGACCGCGATCTCAGCGTATTTTATCAAAAATGAATGAAATTCCATCCTTTATCTCCTGGTATATTTTCTCAGCACCGGAAGCAGCTCCCTCAGGGCCTGCAGCGTCATATCGACATCCTCTTCCCTGCTGTACAGGCCGAAGCTCAGTCTGAGCGTGGAAAAAAGGCTGTCGCCCGTCAGTCCTATCGAGGTCAGAGATCTGCTGGGCTCGGGATGTCTTGATGAGCAGGCAGAGCCCGCCGAGACATATATCCCTCTGTCCTCGAGCGCGTGCATCAGCACCTCCGCCCTGACTCCCGAAAATGAAGCGCTCACTATCTGCGGCGTTCCTTCGAGCGGCGCGGGGCCGTTCACGGTAACGCCGTCGATCGACTTCAGGCCATCCACGAGACGCGACTTCAAAGCATATAATTTTTCCCTGTGCTGATCAAGCTTTCCGTATACGAGCTCCG
>JAZRWL010000024.1:0-2378 GCA_045599685.1 Lachnospiraceae bacterium | reverse complement strand
CACCGAACGGAGGCATGTAATATGTTAAAACAGGTGATTGACCTTTTTGAACTGCTCGACGATCCGGCTGTCACAGGACAGACCGTAGTAGATTTTTTCGCTTCGAAGGGCTACGCAGACACGATGGAGACGCGGACTATCCCCGGTGAGACCGGCAGTGCGGACTTCATACGCATCATCGTGCGCGGCACGGACGGCGTATCAGCTGGAGGAAACGCTCCGACTCTCGGCATCACCGGCCAGCTCGGAGGTATAGGCGCCCGTCCCGTGCAGATAGGCTTCGTATCGGACGGAGACGGCGCTCTCGCAGCTCTGACTGCCGCATATAAGCTCTGTGAAATGAAGAAAAAGGGCGACTCTCTCCCCGGAGATGTAGTGATCTCAACCCAGATCTGCCCTCACGCTCCCACGACGCCGCATTTTCCGACTCCTTTCATGTCGGCCCACGTCGCCCCGGATGATCTCCGCGCTGCCGAAAAGGAGGTTCCGGTGGACGCTCTGCTCTGCATCGACACAACGAAGGGCAACAAGATCATCTGCCATCAGGGTTTCGCTATCTCCTGTCCTGTCAAGGAGGGTTATATCCTGAAGGCGAGCGATGATCTCGTAGAGATCATGAGCAGGGTGACAGGGCAGCCCGCCTATGTCTTCCCGCTTTCAACGCAGGATATCACCCCCTACGGCAATGATCTTTACCATATGAATTCGATCCTCCAGCCCTCGACTGCGACCTCCGCTCCCACTGTGGGCGTCGCCATCACCACTGTCTCACCCGTAGCGGGCTGCGCTACAGGCGCGACACATCTGACAGATGTCGAGCAGACCGCGCGTTTTGCCGTAGAGGTGGCAAAAGATTTCACCCGCGGCATGTGCTCGTTCTATGACGTGGACGAATTCGCGATGCTCATCGAAAAGTACGGCGAAATGACCCGTTTCCAGCGCAGACACATCTGACCTCAGACGACGCCCCGATACTTACTTCGTTGTATTTCCTCTCGGATTGTGGTACATTTACCCTGTAAAAATACTTACGATTCAGGAGGTTTTTATGTCAACAGGTACTGATACCAATTGGCTGGCAATGTACGAAGAGGAATGCCGTCTCATGGGCATGGACTCCGTTCCGGAGCAGCTCGATCCCGCAGCGAACGGCCTCGACCTAAAATACGCAAAATTCCCCTATGCAGTCATCACTCCGGAGAGCGCGAATACGCCGGATGAGGACTGCTTTATTATTATACTCATGGGCGACGGCTTCACCGCCGAGGACATGGACAAGTGGCATTATCACGCTCAGCGCTTCACGAGGATCGTGCTGACCTATCCTCCGCTCAATGAATTCACCTCCAATATCAAGTTTTACCGTATTGACGCAGTCTCCAACGAGCGCGGTGTGAGCGGCGGAGAAAGCGCCGACGGCCGCTACAGGACTAAGGATACATATTTCAAGGGTCACGCCTGGACCATGGGCATGCAGCGTCTCGGAAACGGCGACAACGCACTGCGTCTCGCGACCGGCGATGCCTATGTGCCGAAGAACACCGATTCGTCAAAGATCGTCATGTTCAATACCACGGTATATACCGCCTCCGGCGCCGGATATACTAACCTCAGCTGGGCGAATATCGATGTTTCGATCCATGAGACGAGCCACAATATCGCCCTCATCCCCGATGAATATCTCTATTCCGGCCCCGGCCAGCTCGATGACGCGAAGGCCGATTACAAGGACGCGATCGAGGTGGCCTACCGCGATTACTTTTTCAATGAAAATTTCCGCGAATACAATCCCTGGGTACGACTGCTGGGAAGGAACGGCACCCGCCTGCATCCCTTCTATGAAGGATATTCCACGACTCCCGAGTATCTGAAGCTCTTCCGTCCGAAGGAAAACTGCAAGATGCGCTTCGTAGGCGCGAATCTCGTATATGACAGGACGAAAAAAGAGGAATTCCCTTTCTGTGAGCTCTGCAAGGAGGTCTGGCGCAGCACGCTCTGCCTGCTCTCCCACAATCCCCAGCTGCAGTTCCAGCCCTACAATGACATGTTCTACGCGAACGTGCCCGTGCTCCTAAATGATGAAAACTTCATCGTCCGCCTGCCCGAGAATCCGGAGGCACACCGCCATCTGAGATACTGCCGCAAGGTCTACGCCGAGAAGCTCACCGCGAATGAGGCCGACAACGGCGGCATTTCCGGCACCTTCTCCATGACAGTGAGCGATGCGGACGGAAAGGTCCTGTATGAAAATGTCCCGGTGAATACCCCTCTCGAGCTCCCGGTCGGGAAGTATCATGTCGAGGCCGTATTCAACGGCACCTACAACGGCAAGCCCTATACCCTGACTCTGCCCGCGAACGGCGACCATGAGTTCGAGG
>JAZRWL010000023.1:0-5510 GCA_045599685.1 Lachnospiraceae bacterium | reverse complement strand
ATATACGACTGCGCCTGCTCGATGATATAGGCCGGGAGCCCCAGCTTCTGTGAGATCGCGAAGGCGTTGCTCTTGCCGGGGATGCCGATGAGCAGTCTGTAGGTAGGCTTCAGAGTGGATACGTCGAATTCGCAGCTCGCGTTTTCGACGCCGGGCGTGGAGAGCGCGAAGAGCTTCAGCTCGCTGTAATGCGTGGTCGCGGCGCAGCGTATGTCGCCGGCCAGCAGATCCTGCAGGATGGACATCGCGAGAGCCGCTCCTTCTACTGGGTCGGTGCCTGCGCCCAGCTCGTCGAAGAGCACTAGATCGCGGTCCGAGGCATTATTCATTATACCGACGATATTGGTCATGTGCGCCGAAAAGGTGGAAAGATTCTGCTCTATACTCTGCTCATCTCCGATATCGGAAAAGACTTCGCGGAACATTCCGACGGTGGAGCCCTCCTCGGCGGGGATGTGCAGACCGGACAGCGCCATAATAGTGAGCAGGCCGACGGTCTTCAGAGTAACGGTCTTTCCTCCGGTATTGGGACCGGTGATTATGAGCATATTAAAGGTCTCGCCGAGGCTCACATTCACGGGGACGACCGACTTCGCCGGGATGAGAGGATGACGCGCCTTTTTCAACGCTATCATGCGGCGGTTGTTTATCGTGGGGGGCGCGGCCTTCTGAGCGATGGACAGATAGGCCTTCGCGAAGATAAAATCAAGCTCCGTGAGCACGCTGTAATCCGATATGATCTCTGCGGAATGCTCACCGGCCTGATCGGAAAGCTGCGCGAGTATGACCTCGATCTCCTTTTTTTCACGGAGCTCGAGCTCGCGGTATTCATTGTTCAGGCGAACGACGGCCATCGGTTCGACGAAATACGTGGAGCCGCTGCCGGACTGATCGTGAACGATGCCGTTTACATATGCCTTGTATTCGGTCTTGACGGGGATGCAGTACCGGCCATCACGCATGGTGATGACCGCGTCCTGCAGGTAAGTCCTTGATGAATTGAGGATAGAGCTCAGCTCTGCGTGAATGCGATCGTTGACCCTTGCCATCCCGCGGCGTATCTGACGCAGCTCGGGGCTGGCGTCATCACTGATTTCTTCCTCTGATATGATGCAGCGCTTTATTTCATTATTGAGCGGAGTGAGCGGCTCGAGCGCGGAAAAGCGCTCCTCCAGGCAGTCCTCCGCCGGGCTGTCCTGATGTCTGCCGTAGGCCTTTGCCCTGGCGGTCATGCCGAGCAGGGCGCTTATATTAAGAAGCTCGGTAATACCGAGCGTGCTTCCTACCTCAAGACGTTTTACCGAGCCGCGGACATCCTTTATACCGTTGAAGACAAGATTGCCGCAGGCAGCGACACGGGCCCGCGCGGCAGTGGTCTCCTCGAGGCTTCGTGTCACATCAAAGGTATCCTCCATGGGGACGAGCTCGGAGGCCAGTTTCTTGCCTCCGACGCTGCCGGCATGTGAGACGAGAGCGTCGCGGATCTTGTAAAACTCTAATGTTCGTAAGGCTTTTTCATTCATGTCACGAGTATAACACAGGAATTACCATTTTACAAATCCGGGCGCGGAGGGTATACTAACATAAATATACCTTGAGGATGTGTTTTTTGCGGGAAAAGCGCCGGTCCTGCCGACCGGGAGCGCAGAAGGAGAATACGACCTCTCCCAGTATCAGACAGACGATGGCAGAAAAAAAGGACAAAGCAGAACAGGAAAGACGGCAGTTCGTACACGAGACAGTAACAGGCGGCAGAAACAGGAAAAAGCGGCTCATAAAGCGCGTCCTGTTTACCGCGTTATGCGCTGTCGTATTCGGGCTGCTCGCCGGACTGACCTTTGCGCTCACAAAGCCCTTCTGGGAAGAAAATTTCGGGGAAGCTGAGACTGTGGTCGCCGAACCCATCATCATTTTTGAAACGATGCCCTCTATGGAGGTCGAATCCGCCGTGAATGAGACTGAGCAGGTCACAGGGACGGAAACGAACGAGACCGGTGAAACGGGCGAGGGAAGTGATGAAGAACAGGAGTACTGGGCTATAGTAAAGCCTTATGTAGACAAGGCCATAGCCGACAAGTCCGAAGAGATAATAACGAAGGACGCTCCCGCGCTGGGACGCCGTGATATCGTCTCCGCGGTCACGAAAAGTCTGGTAAAGGTCTCGACGGATAATACGGTAAACGGACTGGATTACGACGTGATGCAGGAGGAGAGCACGAGCGGTGTGATCGTGGCGATCACAGGCAGTGAGATACTGGTGCTCACCGATTCTGATATCCTGCGCGGAGATGAGACGCTTTATGTGGTCTTCGCGAATTCGCTCATGATGCCCGCGAAGCTGAAGGCAGCGGACCGGACCTTCGGTCTCGCAGTGCTGTCGGTGAACAGGACCGCTTGGAGCCAGAGCCAGATAGACGGGATCGCCGCGATATCGATGGGCAGCTCCACCGCCATATATCAGGGACAGACTCTGATCGCGATGGGAGCGCCGCTCGGCTATTATAAATCGGTGCTCACAGGCTCTGTCGCCTATATCAATTCCAATGTCCAGGGTGCGGATACTTCGGCACGTATCCTTCATACGGACCTCGCAAGGACAGAGGATACCAGCGGGATCCTCGTAAATCTCGAAGGACAGCTGGTCGGCTGGATCACCGACCGTTACGGCGAATATACCGGCACCGATTATATCTGCGCGATCGCGCTGTTTGATATCAGCACGTCCATCGAAAAGCTGAGCAACGGCAAAGAACTGGTCCTGCTCGGCATCATCGGGCAAAATGTGACACCGGCGATGTCTCAGCAGTACGGGCTGCCGCAGGGAATATATATCAACAACTGCGTGCCTGAGACCCCCGCGGACGAAGCGGGCATACAAAACGGCGATATCCTTACCGCGATCAACGGCAAGGAGGTCAATACATTCACGGATCTCTCGCAGATACTGCCGGAATATTATCCGGGGCGCAGCGTGCTCCTGACGGTGCAGCGCCAGCAAAGCGGAGAGTATTCGGAACTGAAGCTTACGGCCACACTGGTGGCGAGATAGAAAGAGGTAATAATGCTGTACATTTCTGAGATCAGGGAAGGCGACTATATCCAGGGGATATATCTTTGCAGAACGAAGGTGAATGCGAAGACGAAGACCGGAAAGAATTACTGCTCGATGACGCTGCAGGACAGATCCGGCAGCTGCGATGCGAAGATCTGGGATCTTTCCAGCGGTATAGGACATTTTGAAGCAATGGACTACATCCATATCGTAGGCGAGGCCACGAGCTATCAGGGAGCGCTCCAGCTGAATATCCGCCGTGTTTACAAAGCGGAGGAGGGAGAGTATGATCCCGCGGATTATCTGCCTTCCTCGCCGTATGATGCCGCCAAAATGAAGGAGGAACTGCTGAAATATGTGGCTTCGATAAAGAATGAAAAGCTCCGCAGGCTCGCCGAGAGCTTTTTCATAGACGATGCGGTTTTTTCAAAGATGTTTTTCGAAAAGTCCGCGGCAAAAAGCATCCATCACTGCTTCGTGAACGGGCTTTTGCAGCATACGCTGAGAGTGACCGAGCTGTGCGATTTTTACTGCAAAAAATACCCTGTGCTGCAGCGCGACCTCCTGATCACCGGAGCGATGCTGCACGATGTGGGAAAGGTGAGGGAACTTTCGGATTTCCCCGTCAATGATTATACGGATGACGGTCAGCTGCTCGGCCATATCGTGATGGGATATGAGATGATAAGCGAGAAAATGAGGCAGATCGAGGGCTTCCCGAAGAAGACCGGATCCGAGCTGCTGCATCTGATACTGTCGCATCACGGGGAACTGGAATTCGGCTCGCCGAAAAAGCCGGCGCTCGTCGAGGCCGTGGCGCTGCATTACGCGGATAATACCGATGCGAAGATAGAGGCCTTCGGGTCGCTTCTGGATGAGGCACTCCCCGGAGAGGCCTGGCTCGGTTATCAGAAGCTCTGGGAAAGCAATGTAAGAAGGACATCAAAGGTGTGATATGCAAAAGGATCAGATAGTCGAGGTAATAATCGAGGATCTGTCTGAGGATGGAGCGGGTATCGGCAGGGTCGGCGGATATCCGCTCTTTGTCAAGGACACAGTGATCGGCGACAGGGTACGCGCAAAGGTCATAAAGGATAAGAAGACCTATGGCTACGGAAAGCTCATGGAGGTGCTCGAGCCTTCGGCGGACCGTGTGCCCGCTTCCTGCCCCGCGGCAGGCCCCTGCGGCGGCTGCCAGCTGCAGATGATGAGCTATGATGCGCAGCTGCGCTATAAGCACCGGAAGGTAAAGGAGAATCTCAGGCGCATCGGCGGGTTTCAGATCGATGACGCACCGGGCGGCGACGGGATCTTCGTGGAGCCGGTGCTCGGTATGGAAGAGCCGCTGCACTACAGGAACAAAGCGCAGTATCCCGTGGGATACGACCGTGACGGGCATGTGACAGCGGGCTTTTTCGCGGGCAGGACCCACAGTATTATCGAATGCCCCGACTGTGAGCTGGCGATGACTGTATGCTCGGAGGTGCTGGAGGCGGTAAAGGACTGGATGACGCAGTACGGGATCAGTGCCTATGATGAGGAGCAGCACAAAGGACTCGTGCGGCATGTCCTTATCCGCACGGCAAAAAGCGGTGATACGATGGTCTGTCTCGTAATAAACGGCAGACGGCTGCCGCACGGCGAAGAGCTCGTGGCCGCGCTCCGAAAGATCGGCGGAGTGTGCTCCGTCAGCTTTAATATCAATACCGAAAAGGGCAATGTGATACTCGGCAGGGAACTGAAAACGCTCTATGGCAGCGGGTATATAGAGGACAATATCGGAGATCTGGTGTATCGCATATCGCCGCTGTCTTTTTTCCAGGTGAACGCGAGACAGACCGGCATACTGTACGGGAAGGCGCTGGAATTCGCTGCGCTCACCGGCAAAGAGACGGTCTGGGATCTCTATTGCGGCATCGGCACGATCACGCTCTTTCTCGCCCGCGGTGCGAAAGAAGTATTCGGAGTGGAGATAGTGCCGCAGGCGGTGGAAAATGCGCGTGAGAACGCCGCATTGAATCACATCGGCAACGCTGCGTTTTATGAGGGAAGGGCCGAGGCAGTCCTTCCTGAATACTATGAGAAACAGCGTGCAGCGGGCAACCCCGCAAAAGCGGATGTCATAGTCGTCGATCCTCCGCGAAAGGGCTGCGGCGCGGAACTGCTCGAGACCATGATCCGGATGTCGCCGGAGAGGATAGTCTACGTCTCCTGCGACAGCGCGACGCTCGCCCGCGACCTGCGGATACTGTGCGAAGGCGGGTATGAGGTCAAGAGGGTACAGCCAGTGGACATGTTCCCGATGACGGTGCATATAGAGACGGTTGTTCTTTTGGTTAGAAAAACTCCGGATGCTTATGTACGCATCAAAATGGATATGGAAGACTTCGATCTTACGAAGTCCGAAAGCAAGGCTACATACGAGGAAATCAAGGCTTATGTGAAAGAACAGACCGGT
>JAZRWL010000022.1:0-4203 GCA_045599685.1 Lachnospiraceae bacterium | reverse complement strand
GCTGCTGCGGATTCAGCGGGACTGTAGCCGGTCTTGCCGTAAACAGCATGGGCGTTTTCTATCTGCCCGTAGCAACAGATCTGGGCGTGGGTGTCGGTGATGTCACTCTTTACCTGACAATCATGAGCTTCGTTCAGGGTCTGCTGGCGCCTGTTGTCGTGCGCGTCATGAAAAAGATGCCCTTCCGTCTGATGATCATCTGCGCGACAGCTTTGGCTGTTCTCTGCTATGTATTCATGTCGCTTTCCACTCAGATCTGGAATTTCTATGTGATCGCTGTCTTCCTCGGGATCGCGACCGCGTTCACCGGCCTCATCGTCGGCAATGTAGTCATCGGAAACTGGTTCGAACGCAGGATGGGCATAGCAAGCGCGATCTACATGTGCATATCGGGCGTCATCGGCGCGGTATTGAATCCCGTCTTCGCCGCTATCATCGAGTCCGCAGGCTGGCGCAGCGCTTACCTCGTAGCCGCGGCTATCGAGATCGTTCTGCTGCTTCCCGCGATCTTTATCATACGCACCACTCCGGAAGAGTACGGGATGCAGAAATACGGAGCCGGCAGCGGCCCCGATGCGAAGAAGAGCAGGACCGTGCCCGAAAACAGACGCTTCGGCCTGAAGTCCACGATGACAGTCATGCTCTTTATCACGGCCTGTGTCGCCGGCTTCGCTGCAGGGATCTCACAGCATCTGTCAGGATACGCCGGAAGCATCGGCAGAGGCGCTGTGTTCGGAGCTACGCTCATGTCTATTGCAATGGTCGGAAATATCGTTACGAAGCTCGCTGCCGGTGTGATAAGCGATGCTATAGGCTCCATCAGATCGACGATCGTCATCGCGGCTCTCGCGGCGATCGGCTGCCTGTTTCTTATGGTATTCTCTGATTCTTCGGATTTCATGCTCTATATAGGCGCTTTCACCTGCGGAGGTTTTTATGCGATCACCGGCGTCACGAATATCTCGATGGCGAAGGAGCGTTTCATTGCCGCGGATTTCGCGAAGGTCATCGCCTACCTCAATGTCGCGAAGGTCTTCGGTACCGCGTCCGCTTATGCGCTGATCGGATATTCCTTTGATATTTTCGGCTCGTACAACCCCGCGTTTACGGTTTGCATCGTCATAGGAATAATCTGCGTCGTCTGCATGCTCGTTGCCTCGGGCCTCAAGAGGACCGATAAATCTTGATAATGAATTCTTAAAATGATAAACTACATATAATTATTTCAGGAGGTGTCAGTATGACCGCAAAAGAAAGATTTTTAACCTATGTGAAGATCAACACCCGCAGCGCTATGGGAGTGGATCATCAGCCTTCGACCGAATGCCAGTTCGATCTTGCAAAGGTCCTTTATGACGAGATGAAGGAAATGGGACTTGCCGAGGTCAATCTTCAGGATGATTGCACCGTGACCGGTATCCTGCCTGCTACTCCCGGATATGAGAACAAGCCCGCGGTAGGCTTTATCGCTCATATTGATACCGTATCCGATTATCCCGGAGATAACGTCAAGCCTCAGGTCCATGAGAATTATGACTGCACTCCCATCGAGCTTTGCCCCGGCAGAGTACTGGATCCCGAAGAGTATCCCGCACTGAAGGAAATGAAGGGCTTTGAGCTCATCACCACCGACGGCACCACCGTTCTCGGCGCTGATGACAAGGCCGGTATCGCCGAGATACTTACCATGTGCGAGTATTTCATGAAGGAGAACATCCCTCACGGCAAGATCTGCGTAGCCTTCACCCCCGATGAGGAAGTAGACGGCGGAGCAGCCGGCATCGATATCGAAAAGTGGGGCGCTGATTTCGCTTATACCGTAGACGGCGGCGCAAACAACGAGGTCTGCTACGAGTGCTTCAACGCTCTGACCGCTTTCTACGATGTAGAAGGTTATTCCATCCATCCCGGCGCTTCCAAGAACAAAATGAAGAATGCCTGCCTGATGGCCATGGAGATCAATTCCATGCTTCCTTCAGCCGAGACTCCCGCCAACACCGAGGAGCGCGAGGGCTTCTTCCATCTGACCGATATGGTAGGCGATGTTGCTCACGCAAAGCTCACCTATATTATCCGTGACCATGACGCCGAGATTTTCAGAGGCCGCGACCTTACTCTGCGTCACATCGAGAAGATCATGAACGAGAAGTACGGCGAGGGCACTGTAAAGCTCAAGATCGACTATCATTATAAGAACATGGCCGAGCTGATCCTCCAGAAGCCCGAGATCGTAGATTATGTAAAGAACGCCATCAAGGCGCTCGGCATGGAGCCTGCTATCCGCGTTGCCCGCGGCGGCACCGACGGCGCCCGTCTTACCTACAGAGGCCTGCTCTGCCCGAACGTCGGAACCGGCGGATTCGCGGCTCATGGTCCTTTTGAGCACATCGCTGTTGAGCATATCGACAAGCAGGTCGAAGTACTTGCCGAGATCGTAAAGCAGATCTCGAAATAAGGAGCTTGCATGGCAAAGGACAATACCGAGATCAAAAGAATGTCCATTTCTCAGGCTGCCGCATGGGTGAATCCCGCCTCCGGAGACGATATCACGGAAGTGGAAGTCAGACCGGCGGTGAAGGATGATGTCGAGACCATGACCGGCTTCTTAAAGGCACTCGCCCTTGACGAAAGCCGCAGGCGCCCCGATATCGTGGCCGAGGATGACGAGCTTATTTCCGCCGAGGAGATCGAGGCGGCACTCGAGGATGACCAGAAGACGGTCTATGTGGCCGTGACTCCGGACGGAAAGGTGCTCGGCCAGATCTTCTGCGAGTATGAGCCCATGTATGTAAAAGGCGAAGAAAAGAGAAAATTCGTCATCGCCAATATCTATGTGGAAAATGACAGCCGCAGACAGACCATAGGCAGACAGCTCTATGAGTATGTGCTCCGCAAGGCGCGCGCCGAGGGCTGTTATACGATAGAGCTTTCCTGCTGGGCCTTTGACAGGGAGGGTATGGCCTTCTTTAAAGAATTCGGCTTTGAACCTCTGCTCGTGACTCTTGAGAAAAAGCTCGGAGACTGATCATGAAATGGTTTATCGCCTCAGACCTGCACGGCTCCGCTCTTTACTGCAGACAGATGCTCAAATCCTTTGAAAGAGAGGACGCGGACAGACTGTTGCTGTTGGGCGACATCCTCTATCACGGTCCGCGGAACGACCTTCCGGATGAGTACGCTCCGAAGGAGGTCTTCGCGATGCTCAATGAGTACGCCGACCTGATCACCTGTGTGCGCGGCAACTGCGACGCAGAGGTGGATCAGATGGTACTGGACTTCCCGATCATGGCGGAGTATGTATACATCGAGTCTGGAGACCGGCTGATTCTCGCGACCCACGGCCACAGGATCAATACGGAGACCCATCCGCCTCTGAGGCCGGGAACAGTGCTCCTGCACGGCCATACGCATGTGCAGGCGTGCAGCACTTTCGGGGACTGCGTATATGTTAATCCCGGCTCGCTCTCGATGCCGAAGGCAGATTCAGTGCGTGGTTATATGCTGCTTGAGGACGGACATTTTATCTGGAAGGCTTTGAGCGGAGAGACTCTTACGGCGTACAGCCTTTGACGGCGGTGCCGCACAATACTAAAAATCAGTGACCGGATCCTTCGTGATCCGGTCTTTTTATATATTATGCGGCAGAGCAGAGGCCTGTATGCGGCAGATCGTATATTTTGTAAATATGACAATATCAAGTCAATTTGCAGAATTAAAACTTGACTAAATAAAATAGTTTGTGTAAAATAATTGTGTCTGTTAGTTAACTGTCAGAATTATCAGAAAACAAAGGAAAACGAAGGAGGAAGAAAGTGAAAAACAGAAGATTATTAGCTGTATTGTCGATGATTCTGGTCCTTTGCATGGTGCTTTCCGCTTGCGGAAGCGGTGCAGAAGAGACCAAGGCTCCTGAGACAACAGCAGAGGCAGCAGAAACCCAGGCGGATACTCAGGCAGATACTGAGGCTGCTACTGAGGCTGCTACGCAAGCAGACACTGAGGCAGCGGATGACTTCTCTGACAGAGTCTTAAAGGGTGCTTACTCAGGTATTGCGGATTCCATGGACCCGTACCTTTGCATGAACTCTATCGCCTGCTCGGTCTGCACGGAGCAGGTCTATGTATCTCTTCTGAAGCGTGATGATGATCACAAGATCACGGTCGGACTCTGCGACAGCTATGAGGTTTCGGAAGATGCGCTCG